>MHDE01000009.1:7406-8648 GCA_001803465.1 Microgenomates group bacterium RIFCSPHIGHO2_01_FULL_45_11
GGAATAGGACCCGGTAACTAACGTCGTCGGCTTCGTCGCTACACACGTTCCTAACTCCGAATCGTACCGCTCTCCAATCCTAGGACATCCCGTTAAACCCAAAAAACTGACTGGCAAAGATGCCGTTCCCAAAGATATTACCTCTGACGCTCCGCTCACCCCCTGCCTCACACAAGCATTCACTCCGTAATCATAAAAAGACCCAGCCAACTGTTGTGAACACTCTCCCTGTCTTGTAGTGATCGTCGCCAAAAGTTGCCGGTAACTTTCAGAAGAACCCGTAATCTCTATATACCTATCTGCTTCCTGTTCAATATACTTCTCCTGATTATTGTAAAGAGCCACAATCCGCCCCATCTCATTAAACACACTTGTTCCTGGTGGGTAGACTCGACTCACCCTAGTATTTAATAGATAGGCTCGATAGGCTGACAAGTCGGTACATCTTTTAAAATGAGTGTCAGCTGGCCCATAGGCTCCCCGGCTAAACCGCTCGCGACAATCTTGAAACAGCCTCTCCCTATCATTAGCCACCAACATTTCCGCTGCCTGTTGATCCTTAATCGCCGACTTCACCTGATTGTAAACTTCCTCATCCAAGACCCTAAGTTCACTTAAAGCTTGACCACGAAGAAAACTAATATCACCACACCGTTCTGGCGAAACCAATTTTCCAATACAGTCTGTTTGCAGAGCCGATAAACTTTCTCTATCGCCACTTACCAAAAAAAACGCTAACCCTTCTACTTTTGATCGTCTCTCTAAAAACCTTTCAAACTCCACTCGTGCCACCGCCAATTCTTCCCCTTGTA
Source organism: Microgenomates group bacterium RIFCSPHIGHO2_01_FULL_45_11 (assembly GCA_001803465.1). Classification (GTDB taxonomy): domain Bacteria; phylum Patescibacteriota; class Microgenomatia; order UBA1400; family 2-01-FULL-45-11; genus 2-01-FULL-45-11. Next base: position 8,219 of record MHDE01000009.1, read on the forward strand.
CTCCGGTAACTTCCACTAGTTGCTGCCGATAACAACTCTCATAGTTCGGCTGTCGTTCACACCTTAAATGGATCTCTACTATCGCCTCTATCCGCTCTCGTGAAGCTCTAGCCTCATTTTCTATTTGCTCAAAATAATCTCGTTCTTCTTTTGCTAACCCACTCTTCAACTGTTCATAACTGCCACATTGCTCTTCACTTTGTAAACAACTATTTAAAGCCGCCTGTGTCTGCCTAAATACCCGCCTTTGCCTCTCCAATACTCCCACTAAATTGTTAAAAACTGTTTTCTCTCCTTCAGTCAATTCAAATTCCACCCCCAAGCGTAACCGACACTGTTCTGCCGTTTGACTATTCGTCAACTCACTACAACCTTCATACGCCCTCCAGGCCTCATTCACCCGTCGCTCACTCGCTTGCCTCTGCCTATC
>MHDE01000009.1:8658-18231 GCA_001803465.1 Microgenomates group bacterium RIFCSPHIGHO2_01_FULL_45_11
TGCCTAAATCTAACCAGCATCGTCCGTTGATCGCCGCTTTTTCATCGGGACACGATCCATCGTAAGGCGTTAAGGTCAATACTCGACCATCTTCCCATTTAGTATTTTTAGTGTTGTTGTAACAACCACTCCCGTCTGGATTAACACACGGTGCATATACGCCCCCACTCGCCACTGGCTGTTTAGTCACACAATAACCGCTAACGCACTGCTGGGAATTTGGATCCGGACAGCTTTGACCAAGATCACATCGAGCACAGCTACCCGTCTCATAACAAGCCTTTTCCCCGCAGTAGAGTCGCGCCTGGGCGTTACAGCCTAAACCCTTTTCCACCCCCCGGTCTCCACAAAACCCTTCACAACCTGCACACCAAAACGTACAACTTGAGGGATCAGTAGCAGTTGGCCCCAACAATCCGATCAATTGCTCGCTGCAACGGCTTTCCTCCCGTTTAACACATTCCTTCCCATTCCACCGCCAGGCAGTATTGACACCAGCACACCCAACACAAGTTGCTTCTGTTGTCGGCCGCTTTTCCGCAGGGGGCCGCTTAGGCCGCAACTTATTGCCTTGACACCGATCATTATTAGCAGTTACCCGCTGCTCACTACAACAGTTGGCACTATCTCTGAGTCCTCGAACCCACGCCCCGTTTTCACACCACTGCCTGCCGTCATAGTTCCAATCACTAGTACATCCACTGGTAGCACAAGAAGAAGCCTTTGGTTGAGTTGTCGGCGCTGGCTCTGCCGGTGGTTGAGGGGCTGGCGGTTGCGTGGCTGGTGGTTGCGGGGCCGGCGGTTGCGTCTCATACTCAATACATTTGCCATAATCGTCATACCGAATACACGTTCCCTGTGCAAAAACCGGTCGGGAAACGACAAAAAAAGGATACAAAATATTAAGAAATAAACTAAAAAGGTCAACAATGCTAACAATTCTAAGATATCGCCTCATGGTCAATCTGTTCTCACAGTTATTGGTGGAAAAGGTGAATAGACACTGCTATCAACCGACAAATCTGCCCAGATTCCTTGGGTAGATACCGCCTCAATTCGTAACCGGTCACTCAAACGAGCCAAAGGGGAAATATCCACCGCATAATTACCCTCAATGTTAGTTAGCGTTGCCACCGGGTAGTAAAACTTCTCCGATACCGGATAAATCACCACCAACGCCCCCACCACCGGATTACCCTCTGGATCAACCACACTTCCATACCCTGGATCAGGCGGCAGAGGCACTTGCTCTTCTACCGCTTCTGTTTCCACCCTCACCGTCTTAAACCAAGCCAATCTCCCTTCTGTCTCCACTAGGGCTAAATAGGTCCGCTCCGGCTGCAAATCTTTTACTTCAATTAGATGCGTCACCCTCCTTCCTCCCTTCTCACACCCTCCCTTAAGCGTCAACGGCCAGCCGACCACCACCACACAACTCTTGGTCGGCTGTCGTGTCGCAAAACTGATGCCTACCGAATACCCTCCCACATTGACCGCTTGAACCCGATCAGGAGACCGCTGCGGCACTAACCCCGCTCCTCCCAAAACCCACCCCCCACCCAATACCAGACAGGCTACTCCCCCACTCACCATCAATAGTCTCAATCGCATCCTTCTTATCCTCTTACTCAAACTGCCGCAACCAACCCTCACTCATCGCCTTTACCATGTATCCCTTCGTTGGCTCAATGGTAAAATTAGTTCCGTATTCTTGGGCATTTTCAACCGAGTACCGTCGCTGCACAAACACTTCCCAACTTCCCGATCGCCACCAATCAATCTCTACCGCCCTCTCTTCACCGTCGTTAATCGCTGACAGCACTTGTCCCGCTGTTAACGGTGACTGAATAATCCCAATCGCTTGCCAGCCAGATCTCAACTCTATCGGTAGTACCTCCTTCTTGATCGGCGGTACCCCCACCACTCGCCACTGCAAATAATCATGACTGCGCAAAAAATATGCTTTACCGGGTTCAATGGCAAAATCGTACCCATACCGTTCCGTCCCCCGCTCCACATATTCTTGCCATCCATCTCCGTCCCAACGACTCACTGCCGATACCGTTCCTCCTTGTTGTCGCACATCCTCTATAAGTAGAGCGGCCGACTTCACCGTCAAAGGAGAAAAAGGGAAAGCTACCAGATTCCACCCCTCCAAAAGCTCATAGCTTACTTCCGCCTCAGCTACCTCCGCCTCTTCTGCCACTATTGCTTTCCCGGTTAAAGACATTTCCCCTGCCTCCGCTCCTTGCCTAAACCATACGCTCGAAAATTTAGTCAATCTTAAAATCACCGCTATCCCTACGGTCCCAATTAAAATTACGGATAACGTCATTGTTACCCACCAATTCTTCCCACCAAAAAAACCTGGACGAATTTTAAAATCCATAGCTTAGTTATACCAGCTTAAAAAGCCCAAAACCAATCCTGCTTTGTTCAAAGAAAAATCTAGCTAACAGTCGCCAACTTCGTCAACACTTCTTCCGACAAACTCACTTTCCCAAACCTCGCCAACCTCTTTTTACCTTTTTTCTGTTTTTTAAGTAGTTTGTCCTTCCTCGTCTGATCACCACCATATAATTTTGCTGTCACATCCTTCCGCACCGCCGGTTTTGTCTCCCGCGCCACAATCTGACCCCCGACCGCCGCTTGAATCGGCACCGCAAACTGCTGTCGCGGCATCAACTCTTTAATCGTTTCCACCAACTTTCTCCCCGTCATCTCGACCCGCTCTCGAACCACTATTCTTGACAGAGGCTCGACCACCACTTGATTAAGTAGGATATCAAGCTTGACGACATCAACCCTTTGTGTCCCGGTAACGAGGTATGATAACGTCGCAAACCCGGCCGATACCGACTTTAAAGCATTAAAAAACCCACTAATAAGCTCCACCAACGGCACTAGGTAAACGAGCCGGACTCGGTTTCCCACATATTCCGTAGTTTGGTAGACCCCTCGCCGGTACTGCGCCATTTCCATTACCAACCCCACAAACTTCTGAGGGGTCAACATCGTCACTTTTGTCATTGGTTCCTTAATCAAAGCTATCTCACTCGCTTGAGGCAGCTCGTTGGCATTGTGGACTACTACTATTTCTCCTCTTGTCGTCGTTACCTGATACTCAACCGTCGGGTTCGTCACCACTGTCGCCATACCAAGATCCTTCGCCAACCTCTCTCTGGTAATCTCAATATGAAATAATCCTAAAAACCCCAATCGCAAACCGCTGCCTAAAATTGACGAATGTATTGTCTGAGTGGTAAGTGCGGCATCTGTCAACTTCAACCGTTCCACCGCCTGCTTTAACTCCTCAAAAGTCTGCTCTTCTCCAGGATAAAAATCAGCAAACACCGTCGGTTGCGGCTCCCTGTAACCGGGCAACGATTCAATGTCTTCACCAACGTCGTTCTTTGAATTTTCAGTTCTAAATTTTGAACTAGTTAGAGTGTCTCCTACGCTAACCTTAGCCACATTCTTTAACCCCGTGGCTACATACCCCACCTGTCCCGTTGTCAACTCTGTCCGCTCTTGCCTTTGAGGAGAAAATATCCCTATTTCTCGCGGTTCAACGTTAATCCCCGACCTTAGTAGCTTAAGCCTTGCCCCCGTCACTAAAGCTCCATCTACCACCCTGACGAAAATAATCAGACCCAGATGAGCATCGTACACCGAATTAAAAACCAACGCCCGAAGCGGCCCCTCATGTCTTCCCGCCGGTGGCTTTACTTCCCGCACCAGCCTCACTAATAACTCCTCTACTCCTTGACCGGTTCTGGCAGAGATCCGACTAATCTCCTCCCGTTTAAATCCAAAAAAACTTATTAGTTCAGTCGTTGTCTGTTCAATGTTGGCGGAGTCTAAATCGATTTTATTAATAACCGGCAAAAGCCTTAAACCCATCGCCAAAGCCATAGTCGCGTGAGCCACTGTCTGCGCCTGTACTCCTTGCGTCGCATCAACTAACAATATCGCCGCCTCCGAGGCCGCTAAACTTCTCTCTACTTCGTAAGAAAAATCAACATGTCCCGGAGTATCAATAAGATTAAGTTGATAGTTGATTGTTGATAGTTGATTATTGATACTCGGCAGCTGATAGCTCATTGTCACCGGCGCCAACTTTATTGTGATTCCCCGCTCCCGTTCAATTGGGTGACTATCCAGCAATCGATCTGCTACTTGCCCCTTCACCGTTCCGGTCATTTCCAACAACCGATCGGTCAAAGTTGTCTTGCCGTGATCAATATGGGCAATAATCGAAAAATTCCGAATCAGTGATTGGTCCATGAAAGGATTGTACCAGAAGAAACTAGGATCTCGTACCCTACCACTCTCCCAACTCTTCGCTACTATACGTAATACTTAATCCTTCCATCCCTCTTCCCTATGCTCTATTCCCTATACGCTATCTTATACTGGCTTAATTTCTTGCGTCTGCGACGCCGACTCCATTACCTCTTCCGTCTTCCCCCACTTTAGCCTCCAACTCTTCAGTCGAATCAACCACCCCAAAAATACTTTAAGCTCATTGATATCAAATAGATACGAGCTAGCCAAATAAACCCCTGCTCCGATACCACCAACCGTAACTGTTAGTAATAGCAAGGGTACCGTCCTGGTGGTATCAAACACAAACCGATCTAATAACCGAAGCGGCACCCATGACGCTACCCCCATAATTAAAGTCGCTAGCATCATCTTCGTTACCGGCTTCCCCAACTCCTCCCAAGAAAAACCCCCCACCCTTCGCCATAAAAACGCCGAAAGCAGTAAAGACTGGAGAATGGCTGCCCCACTCATGGCTGTTGCTAACCCGATCACTCCCCAGTTAAAGCCAAAAACCAAAACCACTGCTGTTAATACGTTCGCCGCTACCGACACTAAAGCCACCGCCAAAGGTATCCGCGTATTGTGAAGAGCATAAAACGCTCTGGTTAAGATATGGATTACGCTTTGAGCCAATACTGACACCGCTAGTATCGCCACCACCCTCCCGGTTAAAAGTGTCGCCGACCACGGAAACTCTTTTGCTCCAAACGCTAACCGCACTAAGGGCACTCGTAATACCAAAAGTAAAACACTGGCCGGTAATGCTAGATATAAAATATGTTGCAGCGATAACAGAAATATTTTGCGAAATCCCTCCCACTTCTCTTGAGCCGTCTCGTGGGCCAAAAATGGCAGCGATGCCTGTCCAATCGGCACCGAAAAAATTCGTATCGGGGCACTCATCAACTGTTGGGCTAGGTTAAAAATAGTCAAACTCCCCGCACTCAAAGCCGTCGCCAAGTATACCGAAGCAAATATTTCTAATTGATTTACCGATATGGTCAATGTCCGGGGTGGCATTAACTTAATCATCTCCTTTACACCCGTATGGGCTAGATTCCACCGCAGTCGATAGCTAAAACCCAACCGTCGAGCCAAAGGTATTTGAAACATCAAATGAAACAAAGCACCAATAACCACTCCTAAAGCTGCTCCGTAAATACCTAGTAGCGGTGTCAAAAAAATAATTCCTCCAATAATACCCAAGTTATAAATAATGGGAGACAGTGCCGGAATTAAAAACCGCCGATAGGCCTGAATTACTCCCGTCAAATAACTACTCAAAGCAAAGAAAAGCTGAGCCAATAACATTAACCGGGTTATGCTCGCCGCCAGTTTTATCTGTTCCCGGCTAAAATTAGCTGCGGTTATACTTGCCGTCAACGGTTCTGCCCAAATGTAAATAATCACTGACGCTAATAAAAACACCAAAGTTACCAACGTCAATACCGTTGATGATATCTCATAAGCTTCACGCTCATTTTTATATAAATACTTGCTAAAAACCGGGATGAATGCCGCCGATATTGCCCCAATCACCAACAATTGAAACACTAGTTCCGGCAGCCTAAAGGCAACCAGATACGCATCCAGCTGAGCCCGGAGCTCCGCCGTTTTAAAGAAAATCCCCACCAGAATCCGATTGCGCACTAAACCCAAAATTGACGACGCCATCCCTGCCACTGTTATCACCGCCGCCGCCGACAAAATATCAGACTCTCGCCGCTGCAATAACCGCTGACTTTGATCTAGAAGTTTCTTAAACACTTTTTATCCTTAAAACTTGAGGCAATTGGAAACCACAATTGTACCAAACCTGCACTCTTGATGATATCACCAAAATCTTCTCCCACCACTCCCATCTCTAATCATTATCCACCATTCATTTACCCAAATAGCTTTACCTATTCCCTAAATTCTCCCCTTCTGGTACAATCCCCCCGTAAACTTAATTAATTTTAAGTTTTAAATTTAAGTTTTAACTTTTAAGTTATTAAAGTATGCCTATAACCACTTCAGCTGCCAAAGCTCTTCGGCGCAGTTCACGTCGTCAGCTGGTGAATAACGTTGTTAAAGCCAAAATCAAACAGGCGCTCAAAACGGCCAAAGTAACCGTCAATCCCACTTCGCTTGCTAAAGCTTACTCCCGCCTGGATCGGGCTGCCAAAAAAGGCATTATTCACCCCAACAAAGCCGCTCGTTTAAAATCCCGCCTCGCCAGGTTTGTCAACCAAAACAAAACTAAACCCGCCCTCGCCACCGCTAAATCTTCAAAAAAACCAACCGGCAAAAAACGCTCACCCCAAACCCCTAAATCTAAATCGTGAGGACTCCCCGAGTCAGACTCGGGGCCTCTTTTATTTCATAGTCCGCCACCGTGGGTTTTGGGACACCACGTGGTGTCCCAAAACCCCATACCGACCAGTCTAACTGGTCTGGTACTGGAGTAACCCTAGGTTACTTCCCTCCTCCCTATTTCCTAATATTGTACTTGCTCTCTTTTATCTCCTTGGCTATACTGAAACCATAAAAAATAATTGTCTATGACTGCCCCACCGCGACCATTAGCCGTTAACCTTTTGCCAAAAGATGCTTTCTCCGAAAGCTTAGTCGGCAAAACTCTCCTCTGGGCTCTTTCCATTGGCCGCTACATCGTTGTTTTCACCGAAGCCATCGTTATCCTCTCTTTTTTATCTCGTTTCAAACTTGACCGCGACCTCACCGACTTAAACACCGGCATCGAACAACAGCTGGCTATTATCCAATCGTTCGGCGACCTGGAACAAAATATCCGCAACCTGCAAGAAAAACTCGACTTCATTGCCGCTCTGGAAACCCAACTCCCTCCCCAGGCAGTAGTCAACCACTTAGCTCAAGCTATTCCACCAGATGTCCAGCTTACCGAGTTCGAATTTACCCCGGAAGCCGTAACTTTTAAAGCTCATGCTCTCACCACCCAAGGTTTCTCCATTTTCATTCGCCGTGTCCAAACCAATCCTCTCTTTCAAGATATCGAATTACAAGATATTTTATCTGGTTCCTCCGCTCTCCCCGGTATTCAATTCCAAGTAACAGCTTTCTTATCAGATAAAAACAATCAGGAGGCTCCCACCACTTCATTATGAACATCTCTTCTAGTTCCTTTCAGCCAAAATTTAAAAAACGGTTGGGTTACATTCGCTCCCTCTACCAAAAACCAATTGTCAAAGTCTCCACCGCCCTCCTCCTTACCATCTTCACCATCATCTTTTTTGCCATCTTCGCCATCCGCCCCACCCTCACCACCATTGCCCAACTTCTAAGAAAAATAGAAGATCAAGGTACGATCAAATCCAAACTCGACCAAAAAGTTGCTGCTCTTGCCACCGCCCACGCCGAATATCTGACCATCGAACCGCAATTGCCACTAATCGATACCGCCATTCCCCAAGAAGCTGAACTTGGCCTTCTCGCTCGACAAATCGAAGGCACTGCCAGCTCCCTCGGTATTGCCCTCCAAAAGGTCACCCTAGAATCACTGCTCCCTTCGTCCATCACCGCCCCCTCCACCAAATTTTCCGAAATCCCCGTTATGGTAGAAACCACCGCTCCTTACGAAACCCTCCAAGAGTTTTTAAATCGCTTGCTCAAACTCCCAAGAGTTAGTAGCGTCGAAATCGTTAGCCTCACCAAAGAAGGAGTCGAAACCACCGTCAACCCACCCGTCAACATTAAAATCCGAGTCAAAACCTTCTTTTTACCTCAAACTCTTAATTCGTCCAACCAAAAAACACCAAATCAAACTACCGTTGACAATTTATGAGACTGATTATTCGTGATATCCGCCACTGGCAAGTTAAATATGATACCCTCCGTTTTGGCATCTTAAGCTTCATTGTCGTCACTGCCTGGATTGGCTTCGAAATCTATCACGCCTACACCACCTCCACTATCAATCCTGAAGTAGAAAAATACTTAACTCCCCTCAACCCCTCCCTCAATACGAAAGTCCTCGACAACCTTGCCAACCGTTTTGTTCCACCCGAACAATTCCCTATCATTGTCGGCGACAACACCCTCTTTCTCACCCTGCCAGAAAGACCCCCCTTGGCTACGGCCACTCCTACCCTCACCCCGAACCCACCGGCCACGGCTTCGGCCGCAAGATAAAATTATGAATCTTGCCAACACCCGTATCCCCACCATTATCGGCCTCATCCTCCTAATTGTCAGCGGCGCAGCCGGAGTCTATTTTATCGAACGCCGCGTTGACTTTTTTCCACGCGCCAATCCCGAATTCGCCCCCCAAGATCTCACTGTCACTAATATTACTGACAACTCCTTTACCCTCTCGTGGATAACCGCTGCCGAAACCGAAGGCTTTGTCCAATTTGGCACCACCCCCCCCTCCCTCAATCAAACCCAACGTGATGACCGAGATGAATTAACCGGTACTACCGGTCAATTCTTTACCCACCACGTTACCCTTCGCGGCCTTGAACCCCAAACTACTTACCACCTGCGCATTGGTTCAGGTAGAAATCAATTCTTTGATAACGAAGGCTCACCCTACCAAGTTGTCACCGCTCCTACGCTAAACACGCCTCCACCAGCCGACACCGCCTACGGAGAAATTCGCTATCAAGGTGGTAGCCCAGCCGCTGGCGCTATCGTCTATCTCCAATTACCAAATGCTATCCGCCTGTCAACCTTGGCCAAAGATTCCGGTCAATGGGCAATTTCCCTCCCCACCGCCCGCACTCAAAACCTCGCTGATTATGTCAGTTTCGACCCGGTCACCACCCGCTTTGATCTCCTTGTCCAAGCCGGACAAGACAACCTTAGTCGCGCCGTCGTTACTACCGCCAACGACCAACCCGTTCCCACTCTCACTTTAGGAGAAAACTACGACTTTACCGGCCAAAGTAACCCCATTACCCCCGCTACTCCCCAAGAAAAAGAAACCCTTGAAACCTCAAAAAAAGATCTAGTCGAGCCCACCACCCAATCTGGATTTAACTTAAGTCCTCTGGGCAAAATTACTCCCACCGCCGCCGCAGTCACCCTCTTAAATCCGGCTGAAGACGAAGAGCCTATTAACACCCAAAAACCAGATTTCTACGGTACTGCTCCTGCCGGCACTAAACTGACTATCACTGTCGAGTCAAACCCTGCCGTCACCGCCACCCTGACCGTCTCCAATCGCAATACCTGGAGTTGGACACCGCCCGCTAATTTAAACCCCGGTCCTCATACTATTACCGT
>MHDE01000010.1 GCA_001803465.1 Microgenomates group bacterium RIFCSPHIGHO2_01_FULL_45_11
CAACGACTGATTCTTTTGTCATTGATTTGACAGGTAATACCACAGGAATAGTAACTGATGGGGTTGATGCAGCATATATTGCCTTGGAGGCTGGAGATGGAACAACAAATACAGTATCAGGCATAAGGGTAAATCTTGACACAATAGCAGGAAGCGGTGATGAAACGTTTGTTGGCATTGATATAGATGCGCTTAATGCGGCAACTTCAGCTAGCGAATACGCCTTACGGATTGGTGATACCTGGGATGCAAATATCTTTTTTAACGATGCAACAACCTCACTTCAAGTCGCAAGCGGGGGAAATATAACCTTTGAAGACCCTTCTGGAAACGATCTGCTTTCCCTAACTGACGCCGGGGCAATAGTAATAGGTTCGTCAGCTGTAGGAACAACAACCATAACTCTGGCAACTGACGGAACAGGTGATGCTGAAGTAGCCCTTCCTACCAATTCCATATCAGGAACAGAAATCCTCGACGACACTCTGGATTTTGCAGACTTTCAGGACACTCTTGATTTGGATGCAACAACCACAATTAACGGAGATAATGATGTATCTCAATTTGCACTTAACTTTGTTTCTGACCTAACAGTTGGAGACAGATCAGTAGATTTAGTCTCCATAACTCAAGCAGATGATGCTACTTTTAGTCTTAGTGGAGCTGGAAATCTTTTCTCTGTAACCAATAGCGATACCACCGGGGGTACGGTAGTTGAGTTTGATACAGCCGGTAGCGGTACTGCCTTGGCAATTGACGGAATAAGTTCTGGTACAGGTATCAGCTTTGGAGTTTTCACCTCGGGCACCGCAATCTCTATGCCAAGTGCTGTGGTCGCAACAAGCGGAAGCGCAATATCAATAGGCGGAAGCAGTGACAACAACTCAGACTTTGTTGGTGATTTCATACTGTTAAACCCCAGTAGAACGGTAACTAGTGGCACGATTACGGATACAGGTAATTTTTTAGATATAGCCAGAAGCAATACACTTAATGCGGGTACATCTTTGGCTGTTTCAGGAGATTTAGTTTCTTTTGCCTCTTCAGGTACAGAAACGACAAACGGAATTACAGATTCCAGTAATATCCTCTCCCTGGCTCAAAACTGTACAGCGACGTCAACTGACTGCACCGGAAGCGTACTTGAATTAACTAACTTCGGAACTGGAAATGGAGCTGATTTGTTGTTAACGAATACCTCCGGAACACAGACAAATGGACTTTACATTTATAGAAATGGAACGGGTGGAACAACCACCAATGCCATAAATATTGCCCAGAATGCAGGAACATTAAGCAATGGTATTAATTTCTCTGCCGGAACAATTGGAACAGGAATAACATTTGATGCGGCTGATTTAACAACAGAAATTGTCCTTGAGAATGCAGATACTATATCAAATCAGGTAGACGGAATAATTGCTCTTGGTGCAGATTCAGGTGCAATAACGCTTTCTCTTGCGGGAACTGCGGCAACCATTTCAAATACAGCAGGAGACATTACTGTCAATGCCTTTGACAATAATGTTTTAATTTCAGATCCAGTTAACGTTGGGGGTGGGACTGCGGCAGTCTACAACTTCTTCTCTACTTCCCTAACTGGAGCCGGATTTGCAACTGATGATGCCAATGATGTCTTTGTCCAGGATGAACTGGAGGTAGAAGGAACACTGATAGTGGACGGAGCTACCGATATTAACCTCGGAACGACCGAATCGGTGGCTATTGATGCTGCCCTTTCTGATCAGACGGGAGGGATAGTTGACGTAACGGCAACTTCTGATACAGGAGACGTTGAGGCAATTGACCTAGCCTTCACCGTCGCCGATGACAATGACGATACCACTGAGACCCTCTCGGCTTTGCACCTACTTGCTACCCAGAATTCAGACGATGCAACAAATGACGATAACCTCTATGGACTATTAATAGACAATCTTGGAGGAACGGCAGCAGGAGCTAACGAATACGCAATCTACCAAGCTGGTACTGCTTGGGATAGAGGGGCACTGTTTGCAGATTCGGTTCAACTGGGAGAAAACGGAGCTGACGGCCAACTCATCCTCTACAATGACGCCGCTTCCGGTGGAGACTGGACGAATACATTTAATATGTCGGACTCTCAGGCGGCAAGCATCATCTACACCCTACCTCCTGATGACGGAGCAGATGATAACTATGTGTTGACCACCAATGGCTCGGGGGTCTTAAACTGGGAAGCGGTATCAGGAGCAGGCGGGGTGTCAGGGTCAGGAACGGATAAACAGATTGCCTTCTTCAATGGTCCAAGCTCAGTTGGTTCTGAAACAGCAGGTTTTGGTTGGGACTATGATACTAATAGATTAACAGTCACAGGCTTAACAACCGAGACAACCGGTAATCTGGCAACACTCTCTTCAACGGCTAATACCATAACTTCAGGAGGACTGCTTTCGGCGTCCTTGACTCAAGCGGCGGCAACAGGAACATCGGTAACAAGCGATATTGGAAACCTATCCTTCTCTCCTATTTATTCCACGGCGGTAACTACACCAACGATATCGGGTAATGTCTTGGATCTTAGTCGATCTTCAACTACCAATACTGATTTTACCTCCACCTTAACAGTGTCAGGAGCAGTGCTGGCAGTTTCTGATTCCTCAACTCAAACAACAGGAACTTTAACCAATACTGCCAATATCCTAGCTCTAACCCAAAATTATGCAGCGGCAAGCGGAGCTATCATTGAAATCACTAACGCCGGCACCGGAGCTGATATCTCTTTGGATAATGATGCAACCATTACCAATACAACTGACAATAATATTGCTCTGGCGGAGAACTCGTTGACTTTAAACCTGGATTTTTCCGAAGTGGCTTCAACCATTCAACTGGAAACAGCTTCAGATTTCGATATTGATGCTTCGGCCGACGGAGAAGATGCCTTGGAGCTTAATGCTTCGGCCGGAGGAATTAATATTCTGGCATCCGGTGCATCGGCAGGGGAAGACATCGACATCACGGCCACCGGTTCGTCGATTAACTTAACGGCCACAGAAGGAGTCGAAGATAACATCACTCTGACCTCAACCAATGGGGGAATTAACATTACAGCGACGGGAGCAGCTGCTGATGAAGATATCGATATATCTACTAATGCATCAATCAACCTCACTTCAACTGAAGGAGTGGCTACTGGCCTGGTGTTAACTTCTACTAACGGGGGCATTGATTTAACTACAACAGGGGCAGCAGCAGGAGAAGATATTGATATCACCTCATCAGCCTCATTGAACCTGACAGGGCAGGAGGCGGCGGTTGATGCCATTGTGATTGATTCAGCTACCGATGCTTCAGGTGTACGGATCATCGCCGGAGATAATGAAGCGACGGCGCTCGCTGACGGCAATGATATTGAGTTTTTAGCAGAAGATGATGCTATTTTCTCTCTGACCGCTGCCGGTCAACTCCGAGTGGATGCGGCTACTAACGTTGATTCAACCGTAGCTGGGGCAACTGCCGGAACCGTTCAATTAGCCATTGATGCAGGCCAGGCAGCAACCTCTCAGAACAATGGCATCTTTCTGGATTACGAGATTTTAAATGATGCCAACGCTGATCAAACTTTTATCGCCCAGTCAATTATTTTGACCCCTACCGAAGATGCAGCCGGCGACACCATCTATGGACTCTCTATTGATAATGCTTCAACAGCGGGAACGGCGGCGGATAGATTGATCTCTCTTGATAATTCAGATGCGGATACGGCAGTGGGAACGGCTCTTCACATTGAATCAGCCGGAGGAGGGATTAACTACGGCATTGACCTAGATAGCGCTACCATCAACACGGCGGATATCCGGTTTGAGAATTCCGGGACACTAGCAGAAGCAGCAGCTGGTACTTGGACGTTTGATAGAGCGACAGCAGGAACCGTAACTTTGGTAGCTACTGATGATGATGCCGACACTGCATTGACAATTAACTCTTCGGGAACAGGGACTTTGACCTTGGACCCGACTGGGGCAGGGGCGATTATTTTGGGCTCGATTGATGTAACGGATATTGATTTTATTACTGACAATGGTGATGCGGCAGACATCAGCTTTACGGGGGGGGCGACGTTTAATGACGAAGTAACTTTGACTTTAGCGGCGACGGAAGCCTTGACCGTCAATAATACTACCCAGGGAGCAGCGGACTTGGTGGCATTTAACCCGACTTGGGCGGCAGATAACTCGGCTGATGCTTTGGCGATAACTACCACTTACAATGTTTCGGCTTCGACCTCAACGGTCTATGGCCTGAATCTAACCAATGCTGATAACGGCGCCGATACCGGGGTGATTGATGCTTTGGCTCTCTTTTCCAATAATCAGGCCACAGAAACCCTAGCAGACGGTGTCATAATACAACATAATGCATCGAGCGGAACCTTGACTGATGCGTTACAAATAGCCAACACCACGGCTGGCGGCACGATCGCCAATGCCATCAATATTTTGGAAACGGCCGGAACGATAACGACTGGGCTTAACCTTGGTGCGGGGATAGGAACGGCGATTAGCCTCCAGGATGGGGAAACAATTGATAACTCTGTGGCAGACACTATCGTTCTAGCCTCAAACGCTTCCGGCGGGGCAGGAGTTTTACGGCTGCCGGTTAAAACCGATACCGGTGACCCGACGCCGGCCCTGGATGTTGAAGGCAATATCTACTACAACACTTTTGACAATGTCTTTCGTTGTTACCAAGCTTCTGGTTGGACAAATTGTATTGGTGCGGGTGGGACAACCACTCTGAAACAAGCTTACGATAATGACGCCGATGGCAGTGATGTAATAATTCTTACTACTTCTACCGACGGCGACATTATATTCCAAACCATCGGCGGAGCGGCAGACACCCAGTTTGAGGTAACGGCGGCTTCTGCTCCTGAAATTGACATGGTCAACTTTACCAATACCGGTTTTGGTACAGTCACTGCCAATGTTGATACTCTGACCTCTTCCATCTTTACCGCCACTGGCACCGGAGCCAACAATTCAGCAATTCATGCCATCATTGGCAATGCGCCGGTTGATGCCTCGGATGTAATTAACGGTGTCGAAATCACGGGATTTGCCCAAACTGTTGCCTCTACCACTCAAAATCTTCTCTTTATTGATGCCGCGGCATCGGGCAACACCAACGGTTCCTTAAACGGCATAAATATTGATTCGATTACGGCTGATAGTGCTACTGAATACGCCATCAACTTTGGCACAGGCTGGGATGCAAACCTCAACTTTTCCGGAGCAGGAGACATTAATATCGTTGACAATTCGACTACGGCCTTGACAATATCGCAAGGCTCTGATAATTATTTGGTTTTGAATACCGATGACACCAATACCGCAGTAACGCTTGACTTACCGGTGGTCGGTTCTTCTTCAACAACAGGAAATCTTTTCACCTCTAATGTAACCAAGACAATAAATATCGGTACCGGGACGGCAGCGGATACTATTAATATAGGGACCGGGGCAACAACCGCAGACACGATTAACTTTGGAAATACAACAGCTACTCTGGCAACAACCCTAAATTTCCAATCAGGCGCCCAGACTGTTAATCCCTTTGATTTCCTAGCTGACAGCGTAACCACCGCCAATGCTATTGACCTATCAATTGATGCGCTGACCACCGGTGAAGGCCTTTATCTTTCCTCGACCTCCACTGCCTTGGCCTCCGGCGGCCACTTGGCTCTTTTTGAGTGGAATCCTGGATCGGCGGATACTACCGACGCTGATTTATTCACGATTAACGTCAATAGCAATGCGACGGTGACAGGAGATCTTTTCCATGTTCAAAGTAACTCCAGCGATCTTTTCTCTGTCGGTCAAGCCCAAATCACTTCTGCCCTCCCCCATCAATTCACGGCAACCGGTGATGTCTCCATCGCCTACGACTTGGTTTTTACCAATCAAACCGCTTCGCAAATTGAATCTTACGGACCCTTCTCGATAGTGGCCGGAGAATCTTTTGAAAATAATAATTTAACCCTTTCGGCATACGGAACGGGAAATATTATTCTTGATCCCGCAAACGCAGGTTATGTACAACTCGAGGGGGCTACAAGATTTAACGCTCAAGTTACTCTGGCCAATGATGCCACGCCCGACGTTTCTAGCGGGTCATGGTTTGTAACTGGAGGGACGACAACAATAACCGACTTTGATGCCGGTTCGGGAACTTTGGAAGATGGACACATAATTGTAATCGAATCAGCCCATGCTGTAACTATTGATTGTGCCGCCAGCACCGAATTTTATTGCGGTACCACAGACATAGTGCTTGCAGATAACGATTTAATTACTTTTGTATACGATGCAGCCGAAGATATTTGGAGACTGGTTGGTTGGGTTGACGAATCTACTGATGGAGGCCAGGATATCGCAGAGTTTTTCCAAAGCACACAATCACTGCTTCCGGGTGAGGTTGTCAAAGTCGATCCCGAAAATCCAGACCATGTCATAAAAAGCGCATCCGCTTACGAATCAAGCGTACTCGGAACAGTATCGACCAGCCCGGGTATAACACTCGGGGAAAACATCAACGGTACTTCTTACCCAATTGCCCTCGCAGGCCAGGTACCGGTAAAGATCTCACAGAGCTCGGCCAATATAATTCCCGGCGATTACTTAACAACCTCGACCGATCCAGGAATGGCAATGAAAGCCACTCAAGCCGGACAAGTGCTGGGGCGGGCGCTGGAGGGTTGGACACCGGGCAGCGGGCAGACAGAAATCATGATGTTTGTAAATCTATCTTGGCATGACTCGGATGTATTTTTGACGGATACCGGAGATATCACCATTGCCTCGGTTAACGGCGATTACCAGATATCCAAGGCCGGAGCGCCGATTGACCGAGTGGGATTATTTAGTGAGGCGGCGGTGGCGGATTTGACGGTGGGAACTGTCGCTATCCAAGAGGGACAGGTGGGAATGTTGACGACCGACCGACTGGGCATTGGCGTGGCGGCGCCGGCAACTACTTCGGGGAAACTGGTGGATACAGCCTCGGGGGCCTACTTGTCAAGCGGCGGCAGTTGGACCGATGCCTCAAGCCGGACTCTTAAAGAAAACTTTGCGAAGGTAGATGCTGACGTGGTCTTAGACCAGATTAATCAATTGACCATCAAGGAGTGGAACTATATTAGTGAGGCGGATAGCATTCGCCATATTGGGCCGTTTGCCGAAGACTTTAAGGCTACTTTTGGTTTGGGAGCGGATGACAAACACTTGTCGGCTCTGGATACTGCCGGAGTGGCACTGGTGGGCATTCAGGGACTGACTCAAAAATTGGGGGGGCTGGCGCTGGAATTTTCAAACCTGGAAACGAATGTCGGCGACCTGGCTGAGCTAGTAAGCCAACCTCACCCAGAAACAGCCCAGAGTTTGACTGATCTAATAACTAGGCTAGAGAGTGGGGAGCAACGGACAACAAAGCTGGAAGAGCGGACAACCTCGCTGGAAAGTCAGGTTGGAAATATCGCTTCAACCTCGGCTCAATTGGTGTCAGAGATTGATAACTTACGAGAAGAAATGAAGCTTTTGACCGATGATGTGGAGCTCCTCCACACTGCCTCCAGCTCCGCCCAGCCTCGAGCTTCTACTGATGCGGATAGTTATACGCAGGCGGTTTTGGCGTTGCTCGACGGTGATGAGACAGCCACTTTCTCCGGCCTTTTAGTAACCGGCAAAACCGTACTAAACGATCTCGGGGTGACGGGAACGGCCACTTTTGGCTTGACGGTCGTTGACGGCATAAACGGCGAAATTAAGACCTTGGGAGATACTCCTCTTAAGCTACAAACCAATGCTTTGGCGGGGGTAGAGCTGGTTAATGGCCTGGTGACTATTGATCCAAACGGAAATGTTAAAGTGTTGGGTAATCTAGCGGTTAGCGGCGATATCGAGGTCGGTGGCAATTTAACGACCGGGCAATTAACTCTGGCTGTTCCTAAAGAAGCGGCTACTAGCAAGCCTCTGCCCGCTTTGACCCAACCGGTGCTGGAAACAACGGCGACAGCGGGTACAGCCTCGGTTCCGGCCGGTAAAAAGGAGATTACTATTATTAACCCCAAAATTACTGAAACGAGTCTAATCTATGTAACGCCGACAACGTCCACGCGTAACCAAGTGCTTTATGTAAAAGAGCAAACAGGTTGTGAAGAGGAGGTAGTGGATTGCCAGGCTCAAGCGACAATTGGTTTTGATGCGCCGGTCTCGGTGGCGGTGGAATTTAATTGGTGGGTGGTGCAGTTGACGCAACAAGCCAGCCGGTAAGACTATGAAGACTTTTTTTCGGAAAACGGTGACGATATTAAGGACGATGCGGAAACGGTTGCATTGGGGAGTGGTGGCAGCAGTGGTAATTATCCTGATTTTGTCTCCCCTAGCGGCGAGGTGGCTTAATCGACCGGAAAAGGTACGGGCTGATACCTTCCTGAAGTTTGATGAAGGTTACGGAACAACAAGTGCGGTTAATGATAGTAATGGAGCTATCGCTGCCGGAAGCATTACCGGGGCAACTTGGAAAACAGAGGATCTGTGTTTTGATAATAAATGTCTTTTTTTTGACGGCAATCAAGACTATGTTTCCTTTGGTGATGATCCTGACCTTGATTTTGCTGGAGCCGATTCTTTTACAATCACTGGCTGGTTCAGACACGGTCCGGCCAGCGCGGTCAACGTAATTCTGGCTAAGTACGAAACAGCAGATACAACTGACGGCGGTTACAAAGTATTGATGGAGGCAGATGGAGACATTACCTGTGGCATTGATAACGATAACTCTTTCCCGTCAGATTCGGTGACCTCGACAGCGGCAACTTATGATGATAATCGCTGGCACCACTTTGCTTGTGTTAAAAACGCCTCAACCAGCCTGTCTCTTTATATTGATGCCCAACTAATCGGTACCGATTCTTCAATTACTTCAAGCTCTTTAGCTAACGATGACAGTTTCTATGCAGGCATTGATGGTGATGGATCCAGTAATGACTACACCGGTTTTATCGACGAAGTCAAAGTCTACCGTTCTGCCAAAACCGCTGCTTTGATTAAAGGCGACTTTGTTAAAAGTTCCCCTCTTGGAGAAGCCTCTGCTTCATTTGGAATACGAGACTATTCATATCTTTCCGAAGGATTGGTTGGTTATTGGAAAATGAATGAAGATTCATGGACAAACAACTGTTCTACTGATTCCGCATTGGATTCCTCAGGAAATAATTTTAATGGTGATTCCTGTCCTGATATTTCTGGACCAACTGCCACTACTGTCGGAAAGTTTGGTAAAGCTGGAAATTTCGACGGCACTGACGATAATATCTCCATCGCCGACAACGATACTCTCAGTTTCCTCAACACCAACTTCAGTATTAGTGCCTGGGTAAAGATGAATTCAACGGAAGATAATCCCTTAGTTACCAAAGGCCAAGGCACTCTCCGAACCGGCTATCATATCATGGCCAATCAATATGGTAATTTTATCATCTACTATTCAGAAACCGCCGATGGTTCAGATGATTCGTTTACCTTTGGTACATACTCAACCGGTACTTGGTACAACATCGTCATGACTGTCGACAAACAAGCTAATTTAGTTAAAGGCTATGTTAATGGTGTTTATGGCGGCTCCAAAGATATTACCGGCAAACCAGATGACATCACTACTACCTTTACTATGCTATTTGGTCGGACTGGTTCCTTCTATGCCAACGCTGTAATTGACGAAGTTCGGGCATACAACCGCGCTTTAACCCCGATCGAGGTCTCGGCTCTCTATAATTGGGCTCCGGGACCGGTGGTCTCTTATAAAATGGATGAAAATAGCGGTACCACTTCCATAAATGACACCTCAGGAAATGGAAATACTGGCACTATGACTGGAACCATGACCGGAGACGATTGGGTTCCAGGTAAGTTTGGGAGCGCCCTTGATTTTGACGGAAGCGATGACGCCATAACTATCGCCACGGCCAATGACAGTGATGTTGACTTTAACGGCAGTGAAGCGTTTTCAGGTAGCGCCTGGGTATATGTAAAAACCATGCCTGGATCAGGTAATCAAGATGCAATTATTACCAAATATGATGAAACTAGTACGCTGAGAGGATACCGGCTGGTGGTTGAAAATGACGACGCAGATGCTACCGGCAATTTTCAAGTCGAAATATATGACGAAAGTGCAGTTCAGAGTATCAGTGCATCAGGAGCCAATGATACTGTAGGACAAAATACTTGGTATCATATTTTGTTCACTTTCAACGGTGGTGTCGCCGGGGCCACGGGGGATTTGAAACTTTATACAAATGGGGTGTTTACGGGCAACAATAGTCTAAATGGTTCATTTTTGGGACTTGAGGATATTGCCGTAGACTTTAGTATCGGCGATTATGATGCAACCGATGCTGTGGCCAATAACACTGCATTTACGGGAATTATTGACGATGCAAAAATCTATAACTATGTCCGTACTCCCGGCCAAATCATCGAAGACATGAATGCCGGCCATCCGACGCCCGGTTCCCCCATCGGCTCGGCTGTAGCTGAATGGAAGTTTGACGAAGGGGCTTTAAATACTTGTTCTGGGGGGGCGAATGATTTTTGTGATTCATCTACAAACGCAAATGATCTTCTTTTCTCAACCACAACCGGGGGCTTCACCAATTCCGGTAAATTCGGTAAAGCTTTTGACGGAACGGGTGCTGTCTGGGCATCAAAAACTGACGACTCTGATTTCGATTTTACTGATACTGAGGATTTCACAATTTCAGGTTGGTTTAACCACGCGGCCGCATCAGCCCAAGAGGTTATTTTGCAAAAATTTGATGCGGCAACTGGCGCAGACGGCGGTTATATCATCCGCATGGAAAGCGATGGCGATATCACTTTTGGATCTGATAATGACGATACTTCATTTCCTACAGATTCTGTTTCTTCAACTGCAGCAACTTATGATGATGGTACTTGGCACCAATTTACCGCAGTAAAAGACGGAACGACGGACATTAGAATCTATATAGATGGTATACATATCGCAACAACTACTGTGACAGAGACCGGTAGTACATTGGCCAATGATGACTCACTTTTTATTGCCGACAGTAATGGTACTGACGATGGAGATGAATTTAATGGCGACCTTGACGAAATTAAAATCTACCGTTCCGCCTTAACTGCCGATCAAGTCAAGGTCCTCTATTCCCAAGGTGCTGCTGCCGTCTTGGGTGCCACTTCGACCGACTCCTCGGGAAACGCAACCTGGTCATCCATTAATGAATATTGTCCGCCGGGACAAGGTTCAAGTTGTACCGCTCCGATTGCCGAATGGAAATTTGACGAAAACACCGGCCAAAACGTTTATGACACATCAGGTAGCGGCAACGCTGGTACTCTAGGCGTTAATTCTTCAAGCGGTAGTGATGATCCCGCCTGGGCCGGAGGGAAACTTGGCAGCGCTCTCGACTTTGAGAATACCGCCACTCAAGATTATGTCCTAATCACCGATTCATACCTTACTACCAGCCCTTTATACATCGCTAATAACGGCACTGTGACTATCACCGCCTGGGTTAAAGCTGAATCGTTTCCAGGAACTGATACTAATGCTTATATTGCCGGCAGAGGCTACTGGCCTGATACTGAAGCGTATACCTTAAGGGTCAATATCGACGGAGGGGGAACAAAAACGCTCCAATTTGGATCATATTCGAGTGGGACTGATTATTTTGCCACTTGGACTATTGCCGGTTGGAATACAGGCGAATGGCACCAGGTGGCGGGTAGTTACAACGGCAGTACGTGGTATGTGTATTTTGACGGGGTTTTGAAGGCTTCAAACACCACCACCGGACCGTTTGCCAATGACGCCTACTTTGCCATTGGAGCGTGGTGGGGCGGAGGGTCAGTGGATCGTTTTTGGGACGGCCTGATTGATAATGTTCGTGTTTATAACTACGCACGTACATCTACCCAAATTGCCTGGGAATACAACCGAGGCAAGCCTGTTGCTTACTGGAAATTTGACGAGTCCAGCTGGACCAACAACTGTGCCACCGATACTGTATTTGATTCCTCCAGTTGGGTAAGTCATGGCGATTCCTGTCCCAACGGCAGCGGTCAAACTACTCCGGAAGCAGGCAAGCGCAATAATGCCATTCATTTTGACGACTCCGATGACTATATATCGGTAGCCGATGCCAATAATTTGGATCTAACTAGCAGCATCTCCATCTCAGCCTGGGTGAATACCGACGCCAACGAAGCAGACAATGTGATTATCAGTAAGGGTACTTCCTACGAAGTCGGTGTAAATGCCGATGGGGATACTTATTGGTACAATGGCAGCACCACCGAAGACGACGCCAGTACCAAAGTCCAAAGCGGCGCCTGGCATCACGTGGTCATTACTGATAACGACACCACGGTTACCTATTATGTAGACGGGATTCAAACCGGTACCGACTCGAGTGGTATTGGTGCTGACAACGCCACCGCTTTGTATATTGGATACGACGGCACCAATTATTTTGACGGCCTCATCGATGATGTTAAAGTTTTTAACTACGTTCTCACCCCCCAGCAAGTAAGAGATAATTTTGACCAAGGCAGTCTTTTCTTCGGACCAAATACAGGGTCACCATAGCGATACCAACATTTAAATTAATGGTTTTGAATATATTAATTACACACTAAGGAGATTATGCAGATAAATGAAATTCGGGGCGTTGACAGAACAGCAATAACTCGCTTAAATAAACAGGCGATGAATCAAAGGGGGGCAGTTAGTCGGATATTCCAAACTATTATCACGAGCGTGAGTTTGGTGTTGGTGGTGCTTTTTCCTATTTTCTTTTTGGACACGACGCCCAACATTTTTGATACCAATAAACTGTTGTTATTAAGCGTTGGTACTATTCTCATCTTAACGGCTTGGCTGGTGGGGATGGTGGTCAAACGTCATTACAGCCTGACATTAACTCCATTTACCCTACCAATAGTGGCTTTGGCAGTAATCCATTTAGTTTCAAGCTATACCAGTTCGACTAGTGCTGTCGAACACTTGATGGGTCGGGGACTGTTGTTTCCGGTTTTGGCGGTATTGTTTTTGATCCTGACGTCAGCAGTCAACCAGCGAACGACTGGGCAAAGATTACTGTATGGCTTGGTGACGGCGGGGGTGATTTTGAGCTTTGTGGCGATTTTCCAGGGGGTGGGCGGATACGTATCGACGGCCATTAATCAAATTTTTGGGACTAAATTATCGACAAATGCGAATTTTTCGCCAGCCGGTTCGCTACTGGCGTTTATAACCCTAGTAGTACCGGTCCTAACGGTCACTATCAGCATGGCTTTAATTCGTAAAGATACTATAGAGAAAGTGTTGCTGTTTCTGGTGTCAGCAGTGATGGCCGGAGCGCTCACCTTAAGCATTGTTTTGGCCATTCCAGGCAAAGACACGGCGGCGGTGATATTACCCTACCGAACCGGTTATGCCATTATGCTGGAAACCTTTAAGCAACCGCTGACTAAGGCGCTTTTGGGTTATGGACCAGAGGCTTATGTCAACGCCTTTAGCAAAACCCGACCGGTATCTTTTAACCTAAATGAGCAGTGGAACGTTCGTTTCGGGGCCGGGAGCAATGAAGTTTTTACCTTGGCGACGACGACGGGGGCGCTGGGGCTAGCTGCGTGGCTATGGCTAGTGGGAGTCGTAGTCTGGATGCTAATTAAGGGTACAACCGGCAGTAAGACCGTGAAACTAGCGACCGGAGTGACCATTTTTCTGCAACTTTTGGTACCAGGAAATAGTGTCCTTATTTTTGTGACTTTTATCCTGTTGACGCTATGGGCTATCGAACTCAAATTAGCTGAAGATAGCCAAGTAAGAACGGTGGTGGCAACGATTCAGGAACGCCAGGAGGGACGACAGCGGCTAATGACGGCGGCTGGAGTGATAGCTCCGGTGATAAGTTTGATTCTGGCTATCGGTGCCTTAGTGCTTTTATGGCCGATAAGCCGGATATACAGTGCGGAGATGGTGTTTCGCCGCTCGATTAGTGGCGGCCGTGATAATAATGCCGTCACTGTTTACAACCTGCAACGGGAGGCCATTACCAAAAATCCAAATCTCTCCTCTTACCGTCGAGCCTATGCGGTTACCAACCTGGCTATTGCTAACTCGCTGGCACGGCGAGCAGATTTATCGGATCAAGACCGGAACACAATCGTGCAATTAATCCAGCAGGCCATTCGGGATGGTAAAGTAGCGGTGAATCTAGCGCCAGAGACAACGGCCAATTGGGAGGTATTGACCACCATCTACCAAAACTTAATTAATGTGGCAAATAATGCCCAGCAGTGGACAATAGCCGCTTACACCCAAGCAATTCAGACTGATCCCATTAATCCGCGGTTACGATTACAGCTCGGAGGAGTGTTTTACAGTTTAAACCAGCCTGAACAAGCGATTCGTTTTTTTCAGCAGGCAGCCGAGTTAAAACCCAACTGGGCCAATGCCTTTTATAACCTGGCTACAGTTTATAAGGGCAAAAAGGATCAACAGGCGGCCTTAACTTATTTAACTCGGGCGGTGGCGCTTCTAGAACCTGATTCGGCCGATTATGTCAAAGCCCAAGAGGAATTGAATCAACTGAGAGAGTCGCTCAATTTGGAAGCGGCAGAAGCAACGCCTTCTGGGCAACTGACAACGCCTGAACCGCTGCCTTCGCCTTTGCCTGAAGGAGAGATCACTTTGCCGGCCGAAGCTGCGCCAGAAACCCAACCGGGAGAGGCGACAATCCCTACCCCACCGGCAGGGACGGCCACGCCGGTGCCTTCGCCAACACCATAACTATATATAGTATCTCTTTTCAGCTGGGGTAATTTAGGCTACACTCAAGTCATGCGACAAAACCTAGGGCGATTGGTTCTATTTTTGGGTTTGGTGTCTACACTATGGGTGGTTTTTCCTACCCAGATTCGGGCCCAAGGCGCTTTGAGTATTTCCAATATTACCGATAACCGGAGCCAATACCCGCCGAATAACCAAATCCCCAAATATGCCAAATTTGAAATTAGTTTCCAAATCCAAAATACAGTTGCCCAAAACCTCAATTTTAGCTATACGCCCCCTAATCCCACGCCTTATCCTGGAGCTGAAAATTACCCTTACGACCAGGGTATCACCGTCGATGCTCAATTTCTTCCCCCGGGTCAAACTGTCTGGATCAACCAACCGGCTTTCTATTATCAGGACTTTTTAGACGAAACCCATACCACTCAATGGGGCTCTGACTGGTATTACCCGACTAATAATTTTTCCTGGAAGGTGCGCTATGCGCCTAATCAAATCGGCACCTGGCAATATCGGCTGACCGCGACCGATGCCTCAGGCACCACCACTTCAGCCACACAAAATTTCACTGTTTCTAATTCATCAAGTCACGGCTTTGTAAAAGTAGCTAGCGGCGACCGGCGTTATTTTGAGTTCGACGACGGCACCTATTTCCCCGCTTTAGGCTATAACATGAATTATGACCACATTGGCTGGATCAATCCTGAATACGACAATCCCAATAACTCTGGCGATAATCCCGATCATTTCCGGGCCATGGGTAGTAATGGTATTCAACTAGTTCGAATTTGGCTGTCTCAATGGTCAATTTTCGGATCCCACTGGAGCCCTTGGCGTGACGCGGCCAGTAATGATAATGATCCGCCCTGGACTTGGCTACTATACGATCCGGGGACAAACCCTTCGACTGAATTTTCCTTTCAGATAAGCTCTAATCCTGCCCGCTGTTTTACCTACGGCTTAAATACCCCGCATCCTGCCGTCAAACCTAATACTAATTACCGAATTCGCGTTAGTTATAAAACCTTCGATCTATCCGGTCCTGCTAATTCCGGCTTTGTGGTCAAACTCACCAACGTTACCGAAAACTGCAACTCGCCCTCTACGGGCACTAAGATCACTCCGGTTATTTCCACCAACACCAATTCTTGGCAAATTCTTGAAAGCAACTTTACCACCAGTGCCAATCAATATTTTCTTGATTTTATTGCTTTGGTCTTAGAAAACGTGACCGCAGGCAGCGCCGAAGTCCGTTATATGTGGATTGAAGAAAATTTGGGCAATAACCAATACGGCCCCAATGTCCTGCCTAAACCATTCATGGACCATCACCGCTACTTTGACCAACGAAACTCGTTTGGTTTTGACAAAGTGGTCGATCAAGCTAGTGCCAACAACGTTTACTTACGGCCGGTAACTCTTGACTGGCGGGAAGATATCCTCTCTAGTTTCGGGTGGGATGGTCTCCACACCGATTCTGGTAATCCTGCCTATTTGTATGGTTCAACTGACCGTTCGCTGACGCGCAGCCGTTGGCTGGAACAGCAATGGTGGCGCTATTTGCAGGCTCGCTGGGGATATTCTACGGCGATTCAATCTTGGGAGTTTGTGAATGAGGGTACACCCGGCACAGAACACGCGGTGGCGGCTGACATCATGGGCCAATACTTCCACCAATTTACGCCGAAACACCTTTCCGCCACCTCGGTCTGGAGCGGAACCACTTCCAGTTGGAACCTTAACAACTATCCGGGTATCGACTTTGGTGACGTCCACTGCTATATCCGCCTGGCCGGTTCGGCCTGTATTCCTCTGCCTGACTTTTATGATGCTAGCCAAGCGACTATCGACGCCAGCAACCAATGGGGATCTACTAACCCCGCCCGCTGGCCGGTAATTCGGGGGGAAACCGGTTTTGTCGATAATGACAATCTCACTCCTAACCTGAATCTTCGTAACGATACCAATGGAGTTTGGCTCCACAATTTCCTTTGGGCAGGTCTAAACAGCAATTCTTTGATCGAAGCCTACTGGTTTGAAAATTGGCACATTTATGACTGCCCGGGTGGAGGCAACTGTGGCCCGACTCTGCCTTTTGACCACCGGGCCAAATTTAAACCCCTGGTTGATTTTTTAAGTAATGTTCCGCTTAACCAGGGTGGATATGGAGATTCGGGCGCTACTGCCAGCGATACCAATGTTCGAGTCGTCGGCCAGAAAAATACATCCCGAAACCTGGCCCATCTTTGGGTCCAAGACAAACGTCATACCTGGTGTGCTGCAATCGGTAATGTTTCCGGCTGCACCCAACCTAATTGGAATGATGCTACCAGCAACTTAACCGGTACCGTCACCCTTGGCGGCTTTACTACCACCTCCCCCTTAACCATTGAGTGGTGGCAGTTTAACCATACCGGCACGCTGACTAAAACCACTACCTCCCAAGCACCCAGCGCTGGTCAGCTGACGTTCAACCTTGCCTCTCTCCCCTCAACCGTCACT
>MHDE01000011.1:0-27774 GCA_001803465.1 Microgenomates group bacterium RIFCSPHIGHO2_01_FULL_45_11
AGAGAGTGGTTTGAATGTATTTTTCGGGGTCGAATTTCACTTGGAAAGCTTCTTCTAGAATAATTTTGGCGATGTAAGCGTTGCCGAGCTGGTTGGGATGAGCAAAGTCGATATCCCCTGGTTTCATGCCAGCAACTTCGTTGCCACCTGAGATAAAGGTAAAAAAACGCTTGAGATCAAGTTGTTTATATTTTCTAAACAAATCAACAAAGATGGCATTTTTTGGAAAACTAACTTGCGCGAGCGTTTTTAAGTACTCATTTTCATAAATGTGGTTGGCCTTATCGTTTAATCTGGTTGAATCGCTGCAAACGATAAGGTAGTCCATTTTTGGGGCAAGAATATCGACGATTTTTTGGACGTTGACTTGATGTTTTTTGCCGCCGAACTTGTATAATTGGTCGTTGCTGCCGACTATCCAGATTAGGAGTTGAGGCTGGAAATTGATGACGTGAGAGTCGAGGTGGGCCAGGTAGTCGTCGGTGGTGGCGCCGTCGAGGCCGGAGTTGATGCAGGTTATACGCCAAGAACTGATTTTCCAGTCACCAATTTGTTTTTCCAGTTCTCCTTTGAGGACATACTCAATGATTTCCCGCCAGTTAGGATGAACCCATTCGGTGGAAGTAATGGAGTCGCCAAAAAAAACGATTTTGAACCTATTCTCTTTTAATAACTTTTCTTTGACGGTGGCTAAACTAAATTGCATAATGATTGAATTATACAAAAACGATGGTAGTTTAGAAGTTGAGACTTCAACTTAGTGGGTATCATGGATAAAGCAAAACTGTTGGAGAAGATTGGGCGAGAGATTGAGGAGTGTCAGCGGTGTCGGAAGGATTCTCTCGGCAGGGCGGTGGTGGGTGAAGGAAATGCTAATGCTGATGTCGTTTTTATTGGTGAGGCGCCGGGAAAAGAGGAGGCAAAGACGGGCCGGCCGTTTGTGGGAAGGTCCGGCCAATTATTGCGACAGTTGATTCGAGGAATCGGGTTACGGGAAGAGGGGGTGTTTATCACCAGTCCGGTGAAGTATTTGCCCAAACGAGGGACGCCGAACAAAACTCAAATCGAACACGGGCGATCACATTTAGACAAGCAGTTGGCGGTGATCGAGCCCGAAATCTTGGTTCTACTGGGGAGCGTGGCGTGCCAGGGAGTGTTGGGGCAAAAATTGGCTATACTTTCCGAGCATGGGAGAGTGGTGGAGAAAGACGGCAGAAAACATTTGATTACTTTGCATCCGGCAGCGGCGATTCGGTTTCCTAAGTACAAAAAGCTTTTACTTAAAGATTTCCAGAAGCTGAAGAATTTGATAGAGAAGTGAGGAAATTAAGATCAATCCCGGTTTGTCAAGACATCTCCAAAACGGGATTGGAATTGTTGGAATTGTGTTGTCAGTGGCGAGATAGGGATTATCCTTAAAGACAGTCCTTTAGAAATGTTATTTTCTGACGAATAAGAGGACGTTGGGAAGGGCTCTACCGGGGCCGGCTTTGTAGCCGCCATACCATAAAGCAGTTGAGCCGCCGTCATCGAGATTTAGAGCGTATTGTAGACCTAGAGCTTTGAGGACGCGGGCGGATTCGGCGACAGTGGCCGAATGGACGACGCCGATATAGACCGTGGAACCGGTGGCGCCTACAAAACTTCGGCCACCCTTACTACCTTTTTTGGGATCGCCGTCACCGCCAAAAACAACGTTGCCGCCGCTAACGAGAAGCGGTTGGTTAGCCAAAACGGCGTCGATTCCAGTATCTCTACCTAATTCGAGTGATTGACCAACAAAACGGGCGGAGTTACCGGAGAAAGTGACGGCCGGGACGATGCTATAGACGTTGTTGTCTGAATTGAAATAAACCTTGTTTTTATTCATGAGGAGAGTGTCGAAAGAATTTTCCTTGCCGGCGCAACTCGGGTAACTGGCTGGGCAAAAGTAGGAACCGTTGACGCCAGCAAAGGCGCCACTTCTGGCAACATAATCTGCCAGGGGTAAGACCGGACAGTTACTGGCACAAGTGCCATCAGAGGCGGTGTCGACGATGACGCGGGTGGAGTTTAAGTCCGCAGAAACAATGCTGACCATAAATTCACCGACGTCTGTCGTGACTTTTTGGCGGCTGTAGCCAGAGCCGGGAGGGGAATTGCTGACGGGTACGTTTTCTGGAATGGTGACGGTGGCGGCCAGCTTTTGTCGTTCATCGGCGATTTTGGTGTCGAGTTCTTTGAGAGAAGTTTCGGCAGCTTGATAATCGCGCTTTGATAATTGAGCGAGCGTTTGGGAAAATAGGTCATCGAGAGTAGAAGTTTTAGTGGATTGGCTTTTGAAATCCAGGAGATTTTCGTAGCTAGTTACCGCCTTTTGATAGGTAAGTTCAATGGCACTAATGGTGGCTTGGAGGTTTTTATTTTTGACATATTGGTCGTCGGCTTTTAAAGTGGCTAATTCGGCGCTGACTGAAGCGAGCTGACTGGATAAATCAAGACTTTGAGAGCGAAAGTCGTTGACTTTTTTATTTAAGTTGGCGGAGGTAGCAAGGAAGATTACCAAGATGACGACAGTGATGATCGTACTTACCGGTAATAGGAAGAGGGCGAAGCGTTTAAGTTTGGGCAGGATGACTTTGACGTCCATAACTATTAATGTATCATACGCGAGACAATTGAAGTATTTGGTATAGGTATCAAGTCACTTAAGTTGCACTAAAGCAGAAAGTAATGAGTAATGAAGAGCGGTTAAGAGAAAGAGTTTTAGAGGCGATTGTTTTCCTTTGTTTAGGGGGTAGAATAGAGGTATGGTACGGATTATCGCTTGGATAAAGCAGAATAAGTTAACGACATTTCTTTTGGTGGTGGTGGGATATCTTCTGGTGCAATATCAACTGCCTTTGATACCTTTTTTGGCAGAGCGACAACAATTTGTTGATTATGGTTCGTCTGCGGTCGGCGGGATGGCACCGATAACGATGATGGCCCAAGAGGGAATGGGAATTGGGGGGATAGTACCGCCGCAGGCGGATTTTGCGCCAGTAGAGAGTCAGGAGCGGTTGGTGGTGAAAGAGACCTTTTTGTCGCTGCTAGTCAAAGATGTGGCAGCGGCCATTCGGGAGATTGAAGCGAAGGCGAAAGAAGCGGGGGGATTTTTAGTCGATTCTCAAATGTTATTGCCAGAAGGCGCGGCCACGGGGTCGATCAGCGTGCGGGTGTCTGAGGACAAGCGAACAGAGGCGCTCGATGCCTTTAAAGCGTTGGGGGTACGAGTGGTGTCCGAAAACGTGAGCGGAAGAGATGTGACCGATGAATATGTGGATATCGAGGCACGACTAGAGGTACTTTCTAAGACAAAAGCTAAGTTTGAGGAGATTTTAAACCAGGCAACGCGGGTACAAGATCTTATGGAAGTGCAACGTGAGCTGATTAATATTCAAGCACAGGTTGATGGTTTGAAAGGCCAACAAAAGTATTTGGAGCAGTCCGCCAAATTGTCGAGGATTACCGTTTACTTGTCGACTGACGAACTGGGATTGCCATATACTCCTGATCAGCCGTGGCGGCCACAGGCAATCTTTAAACTGGCGGTACGGTCCTTGATTGCGAATGTTCGGAAAGTGGGAACCGGGTTGATTTGGGTTGGGGTATATGCTCCGGTATGGGTGCCCCTGGCCGCCGGTTTTTGGTGGTGGCAAAGGCGAAAAAGAAACTAGCTTCTAGGATTACATGGTATTTCTACTCTCGTTGCTGCCAATGTTTGGGTGGGGAATTAATAATGTTTTGGTGGGGCGGTTAGGGAGAAGAGTCGGTTTCCTCAAGACAGCGGTTTCGGTTCAACTTTTGGCATGGGTGGTGTTTCTAGGGTGGTGGTTGGTTCGAGGAGATGCTTTTGGTGAAATCAAGTGGTCAACATTTATGCTTTTGGGGTTACTGGCAGCGGGAAATTATGGGTTGATGCTTAAGGCGTTAGCTTCGGGACAAGCCGGGGTAGTGACGGCGATTGTGGCAGCCAGTTCGTTGGTAACGGCGACGTTGGGAATAGCTTTTCTGGGCGAGTCGGTGAGCTCATTTAAGGTGATAAGTGTTGGTGTGATTTTTCTTGGTTTGGTGGGGGTGTCGTTCGACTGGAAGCTGATAGGTAAGAGAAGTTCGTTCAAGTGGGCTAATGGTGTACCGGCGGCTATATTGGCGTCGTTGGGGTTTGGATTCTACTTTTTCTTTCTAGGACCAGTTAACCGGTTGCACGGTTGGTTTATGACGACTCTCATTCTTCGGGGTTTGACGGGCCTTAACCTGTTAATACTGTGGTGGTTTATGGTTGGCAGCCGGGAAGTAAAGCGACCGATTCCTTGGCGGACTTTGCTACCAATTATTTTGATTGAGTTGGTGGGGTTTACTGGCTATAATTTTGCAGTGACGAAATACGAGGTGTCGTATGTTTATACTATTGCTAACGCTTCGCCAATAGTGTCGCTGACGGTGGCGAGGATTTTTTTTAAAGAAAAAGTGGCGTGGTATAAGTTGATAAGTGTAGCGGTGATTATCGGGGGAATAGTGGGGATGCAGTGGGGATGAATAGGTATTAGGTATCAAGTATCAGGAATTGGTAAGCTTTATGGTATGAGAATTATTAGAGGAAAAGAACTGGCGTTTATTCCAGCGTCGCATGAGTTGCCGGATGAGCCGGGTTCATTAAAGAAGGTATTGTGGCGGCGGGAAGACCTTTTAGCCGGTCGAGTGCAGATGATCAATTGGGCGAAGATGCCGGTAGGAAAAGAGTTTCGAGCTCATTACCATGAGGATATGGAGGAAGTGTTTATTGTCGTTTCGGGTAGGGCAGAAATAAAGATTGGAAAAGAGAGAGCAGTGTTAGAGAGAGGGGATGCGGTGGTGATTCCGATGCAGGTGGTGCATTGGATGCGGAATGTGGGGAAGAGGGAGGTAGAATATATTGCCTTGGGAATTTCGGCGGCAGGCAAGGGTAAGACAGTGGTAAGATAAGGTTATGGCGGAGAAAGTTACTGAAGAAGTTTTTAATTTTCTCAAAAACCAAGATCCTAAACTGTGTGTGATTGCTACGAGTTCCAAGACTGGAAAACCGGAGTGTGCGGTAATGGGGTATGCGGTGATGGATGGTTTGACTGTAATTTTATCTACAGATAAGACTAGCAGAAAATGGCAAAATCTTAAAGAAAATCCCCTGGTAGCTTTGACTTTTGGTTGGAGTTTTGAAGAACTTAATATTCAGTATGAGGGGAGGGTAGAGCTAGCAGAGACAGGTAAAGCGCTTAAAGAATGTGAGAGAGTTTACTTTAGGTCTCATCCGGAAGCGGTGGAATTTAAGGGATTACCTGAGACGGTATTCATTAAAGTGATTCCCCAATGGTTGAGGCTGTCTGATTATACAGTTGATCCGGCTCGGTTTGAGGAAGTGACTTTTTAAAGGAGTTGGCGTGAGGTGGCTACAGCTGGCGGTCCTATACTATCTTCGGTTTTGGGCGAGGTTAAAGTTAAATATAATCAGGCCAGATATTATTGGAATTACGGGCAGTGCGGGTAAGACCAGTTGCGTGCAGGCGATTGTGGCTATCTTGGGTGATAGTTTTCGAGTTAAAGTGAGTGAGAAGGCAAATTCAGAGTCGGGAATTCCCCTTAATATATTAGGTTTGACACCTAATGACTATTCGGTGGTTGATTGGTTGCGGCTAATTTTCCTGGCCCCGATTAAAGCGTTAACAAATTGGGAAAAATATGATATTTACCTGGTTGAACTAGGGATTGATAGCCCAAGGGTCCCAAAAAACATGGAATATTTACTCACCATCGTGCAACCGAAGGTGGGTGTATTTCTGAATGCTTTGGGAGTTCATAGTGATAATTTTGATAGTTTGATTAATCAAACTAAAGCAGAAGAACGGGAAGCAGCAGTCAGGAAACTTATCGGGGAAGAGAAAGGAAAACTCATCCAGTCGCTACCAGAAGATGGGGTGGCGGTACTGAATGCGGATGACGTTAATGTGATGGCGTTTTCCGCCAAGACGAAAGCTAACGTTACTACTTTCGGCTTTTCAAAAAAAAGTACGGTGCGGGTGATTGGCTACAAGGTAGTTATTAGTGGGACGCAGTTTCGTTTTAGCTACGCCGATCAAGCGATTGAAGCCCAGTTTCCGGCAATGGCACTACCGAAACATTATGGTTACACTTTGGCGGCGGCATTGGCTACAGGGTTGACGTATGACATTAATTTTGATGAGGGAGTATTGCGGCTGGTAAAGTACTTCAGATTGCCGAAAGGGAGAATGTCGTTACTGCCGGCTATAAACGGCGCCACTATTCTCGATTCTTCCTACAATGCGTCGATGGAACCGATGCTTGATGCCTTGG
Organism: Microgenomates group bacterium RIFCSPHIGHO2_01_FULL_45_11; assembly: GCA_001803465.1. Taxonomy (GTDB): domain Bacteria; phylum Patescibacteriota; class Microgenomatia; order UBA1400; family 2-01-FULL-45-11; genus 2-01-FULL-45-11. The sequence continues at coordinate 6,370 of MHDE01000011.1, forward strand.
ATCTATTGCAGGTGATTGCTCCAAAGCGGAAGTTAGCGCTTCTTGGTGATATGAGGGAACTAGGGAAAGAAGCGAAGTTTGCCCACGAAGTGGTGATTAAAAAAGCAATTGAGGTAGGTGATGAGTTGTATTTGGTGGGACCATTAATAAAAGAGTTTGGTTTATCGGTGATAAACAAAGATTCGAATATTCGAAGGACGGTACGGTGGTTTGCTAACGCGGCAGAGGCGGCGGAAGCGATTAAGAATGAGCTTAGAAAAGATGATGTGCTAATGGTGAAAGGTTCGCAAAACACAATTTTTTTGGAGTATGCAGTAGAGAAACTGATGCGTAATCCCGAAGAGGCGGAGAAATTGTTGTGTCGAAGAGGGGAGTTTTGGAAGAAGCAAAGGCAGGCTAGCGGATTGATTTAGTTGTAAATCATGACGGTGTAAAGTTACCTGTTTTATTCTAGGAGCAACTCACCAGTTACTCTTTTCAGGGACGTTCGCGTGTAGTCTCTTGACCTTTTATGATAGGTTTGCTCACTCAATGCCTGCATGGTTGATATTTGGTTGTCTTTGAGGGTGTTCGATTCCATGCAGCCAATGCCCTTCAAAGAGCAAACTGGTTCGTTTTAAATTCAACTGAAGAAAGAAACTGGTGATAGTTACCTCTGGTAAAAAAACTATTTCAGGAGTACAATTGGCAGTTGAGGTTTTATGAAACAGGTGTTGAAAATTGTTAGTGGGTGGCTAAGGCGACGCTGGTTTTTGGTGGTGGGAACCCTGTTGGTTTTGGCTGGAGTTTTCTTTTGGTGGAGAAGTAGGGAAGCTTTGAAGGTGGAAACAGCAGTGGTGGAGCGGCAGAGTCTGACGAAAACTTTGGTAGTAAGCGGAGAGATTGAGGCTTTAGAAAAGGTAGATTTGCACTTTCAAACGGTTGGGAAGATGACTTGGCTGGGAGTGAAGGAAGGGGATACTGTCAAGAAGTGGCAGGTGATTGCCACCCAAGATCAGCGGGGAGTGGAAAAAAGCTTAAAACAAGATTTAATAATTTTTGAAAAAGAGTTACGGGAGCATGATCAGACGATAGAAAATTGGGAAAAAGATCGGCGAGAGACGATATTGGATTTACTAAAGACTGCTCAAGGGGAGCTTGATAGTGCGGTATTGGATGTGGAGATACGCAATGTGGCATTAGAATTATCGAGGTTAGTGACGCCGATTGGGGGAGTGGTAACTCAGCTTGATCAGGCGGTGGCTGGGGTTAACATCACGACGACGGATATTTTTCAAATTGTAAATCCCGAGACAACCTATTTTGTGGCAGAAGTTGATGAAGTGGATATCGGGAGTGTAACAACCGGGCAAAAGGCAACTATCATTTTTGATGCTTATTCGGATAAAGAAATCGAAACGGAGGTAGCGCAGGTCGATTATGCGGCCAGTACGTCGGAGAGCGGGGGAACGGTCTTTCTTATTAAACTTAAGCTACCGGAGACAGAGATGCTATTCTATCGATTGGGAATGAATGGTGAGGCGACGATTGTAGTCGAAGAAAAAAACGATGTTTTAGCAGTGTCGTTAGAAGCAGTGGAAACAAGTGATGGTAAAAAGTTGGTGACGGTCATGCGTGGGGGTCAGGAAGAGTCGGTGGAAGTGAAATTGGGAATTGAAACTGAGGAGATGGTAGAAGTGGTGGAGGGGCTAATAGAAGGGGATAGAGTGGTTATTGGAACCAAAAAGTGATCCATGATTGAACTGGCTAAGGTTTATAAAAACTACTATTTGGGTGAGGAAGAAGTAGCAGCGGTTAGTGATGTATCTTTAAAGATTAAGCCCAAGGAATTTATATCTATTGTTGGTCCATCTGGGTGTGGAAAGTCGACGCTTATGTATTTAGTGGGATTGTTAGATACGCCTTCTGCTGGAAAGATATTTGTAGATGGAAAGGATGTATCGGGATTATCGGATTCGGAGTTATCAGTGATTAGAAATCAGACTGTCGGGTTTGTGTTTCAATCTTTCAATTTAATTAATAAGTTTACGGTTTTGGAGAATGTATTGTTGCCGACTCGTTATACGAAATTGAAACTAGCTTTTGATCCTGGTCGTCGGGCAGAAGAATTGTTAAATAAATTTGGTATTTACGAACGGAGAAATTTTTTCCCCAATAAAATTTCCGGTGGCCAGCAGCAACGGGCGGCGATGGTTCGGGCGCTCATCATGAACCCAAAGGTAATTTTGGCTGATGAACCAACTGGGAATTTGGATAGTAAAACCGGTGAAGAAATTCTTAATTTACTGGAGAGATTGAATCGAGATTTTCAAACGACAGTAGTAGTGGTGACTCATGATGCGGCAGTGGCAAAACGGACACAACGGCAAATTAAAATGAGAGATGGAAGGATAATTAGAAGTTAAAAGTAAAAAGTGAAAAGTTAAAATTAAAATGAGACTTCGAAATGGGGTATATCATTTGATGACGTCAGCGGTGAGCGATTTTAAGCGTAGCAAAATTCGAACGTTTTTGACGTCTTTAGGAATTATGATTGGGGTATTTTCGGTAGTGATGCTGATTGCTTTGGGGTTAGGACTCAAGAATTATATTGAGGGTCAGTTTGAGAGCTTGGGAGCGAATTTGGTGATTATTTTTCCAGGGATGGTATTTTCAGAAGAGGGGGGGTTGGGAGGCAATTTCGGTCCTGGGTTTGCAGGCGGAGCCCATTTTAAGGAGAGAGATGTATCAGCGTTGGATAAAGTTTCGGAAATTGACTATGTAGTACCGATGTTTTTTAAAAGCATGGTACTTTCGGCCAATGGGGAGGAAATTCTTGGTTACGTAACGGGAACCAATGAAGAGATGTTTACGGTGTCAAATATTGAGCTTTTAGAGGGGGAGTTGTTTAGTCGCAGTGATAATCAGCGAAGAAGGAAAGTAGCGGTGCTCGGGTACTCCGCTGCCCAGGAGCTTTTTAGTGATCCTCGAGTAGCCTTGGGTAAAAGGGTAACAGCCAGTGATCAGCGGTTTACGGTGATTGGCGTAGCCAAAAAAAAGGGAGATCGTGAGATGGATAACAGTCTGTTTGTGCCTTACCGATCTACTTTTGGGACGATTAATCCTGACAAAACATTTTTTGCGATTTATCTGGGGATTACCTCAAAAGATGCGGTGGAGACGGCTAAACAAAGAGCCGAGGAGACACTTTTAAAATATTACGAGGAAGATGATTTTTCGGTAACCGAACAGTCAGAGATACTTTCAACTATTAATCAGATTTTTACTATTATTAATGTGATTTTGGTGGCGATTGGGTCGATTTCTTTGTTGGTGGGAGGAATTGGGATTATGAATATTATGTACGCGACAGTGACGGAGCGGACCAAGGAGGTGGGAATCCGGCGGGCGATCGGGGCCACCCAAAAGGACATTTTACTGCAATTTTTAACTGAGGCAGTGACTTTGTCGGTGATGGGAGGCGTGTTGGGATTAGTATTAGCAGGGGTGATGGTATTGGTGGTGAGGCAATTTTTTCCGGTGGCACTTAATTTATTGGCAGTGGTGTTGGCTTTTGGAGTGTCGAGCGCGATCGGAATTTTCTTTGGTGTGTTCCCGGCCAGAAGAGCGGCCAGCCTGCCGCCGATTGAAGCTATTCGATATGAATAGAGAATAGTGATTAGTGAATAGGGTATAGAGAATAGCAAACAGTAAGCAGGTAACAGAGGAATCGACAGAATTTGCTTGAGGATTTTGGGGATGGTATGCTGTCGGTAGATGACGAGGTATATTTCTCCTGAAAAAAAGCGGCGGAAAAGAGCGCGGCGGCTACGGCGGCGGCTAATCCGGTTAATGATGGCGGTGGTGATTCTTGGGGTGGGTTACCTTATATATAATCCTAATGTTGTGGCAGATCCGACAGCGCGGGCGAGGGTAGAAGTCATTCGAGGCAAAGTGGGAGGCTTGGCCGTAATGGGGAAGGAATGGGGAGTGGTACTAACTAACCAGGCAGTTAAAGCGGTGGATACTGCCCTTAAGACTACTAAAGTACCGAAGAAAATGGATGGAGAAATTAAAGAAGTAGTGGTGGAAGACGTCGTTGCCGATTTTACGAAACAGCTTAAAGAATTGCCGGTGGAAAAGGCACGGGAAGTAACGCAGCAATTTTGTGAACGGGTGGCGGGAGAGAGTAGTGAATAAGGAATGGAGAATAGATGTTAAGGCGCCTAGTTGCGGCTAACTAAATATCTACGCCCCGTCAGACAGGGTCGATGTTACTTGCAAGCTCGTAATTAATTCGTTCGCAATGGTGACTTTCTTATAGCTTGATTTGCTACAAAGAGGTATGCCAGGCAAAATTGTCTGGCCAAGCGAACTCCATAAATTTGTTAGCCTGCACTGATCAGAAAAGTGAAGTCTGGAAAAAGTTTTTCGATTGGGTTTATTCCGATGCATTCAGGGTGAAGGTCATTTTTCCTGATATAGATAGCCGCGTTTAAAGCCGTGGTTATTGCTTTCTTGTTATAATTACTCATACCAAGCAGATTTTCTAATAGCTATCTGGATGAGGCGCTATCTGGGGATTTTATGAATGAACTAATCGAAAAAGTTAAGGAGCTTTCTGACCGATTGGAAAAACTGGTGGCAAGTTTGGATATACCCAGTCGTCAAACCAGGATTAAGGAATTGGAAGCTAAAACCACTGATCCGTCTTTTTGGAAGGATGAGGAGGGAGCAAAAAAGGTGATGCAGCAATTATCACAGTTTAAAAGCGAGGTGGAGGTGATGGCGGGGTTAGAACGGCGGTTGGCAGAAGTCAAAGAGATGGCGGAGGAAGCGGAAAAGACAGGAGAGATGGCCTTAAATGAGGATATTGCTAAGGCAGTGGGTGAATTAACCAGGGAATTTGAGCGATTGGAGACGAGGATGTTTCTGTCGGGAAAATTCGATGAGGCAAACGCGATTTTGTCAATTCATGCCGGTCAGGGAGGGGTAGAGGCGATGGATTGGGCGGCGATGCTTTATAGAATGTACCGACGTTATCTTGAGGATAAATCACAATGGCATGTCCAAATGATTGCGGAAATACCGGGTGAGGAGGCGGGGATCAAATCGGCGACGCTTTTTATCACTGGGCCTTACGCCTATGGTTATCTTAAGGGAGAAGCAGGTACTCATCGGTTAGTGCGACAAAGCCCGTTTAATGCTGATAACCTTCGGCAAACGAGTTTTGCTTTGGTAGAGGTGGTGCCTCAACTAGAAGGTACAGATGATATTAGTGTCAAGGAAGATGATTTAGAGTGGCAGTTTTTCCGCTCCAGCGGTAAGGGTGGACAAAATGTAAATAAAGTGAGTACCGCCGTTAGGCTGAAGCATAAACCATCAGGAATTATCGTTGAGTCGCAAGCGGAGCGGTATCAACAGCGCAACCGTGAAATTGCCTTAAAATTACTTAAGGCTAAATTGTGGCAACGACAAGAGGAAGAACGGAGTCAGACTTTGGCTTCACTTAAAGGTCAAAAGATGGCTAGTTGGGGTACGCAGATTAGGTCGTATGTGTTGCATCCTTACCAAATGATTAAGGATTTGCGGACAGGTTATGAGACGAGCGATACCCAAGGAGTGCTGGATGGTGATTTGGATGAGTTTATTGAGGCGGAAATTAGATGGCACAAAAAAACGCGGAATGAGTCTTTGTAAAAGCTCACCGGTTCTCTTTTCAGGGACGTTCGTGTGAGGCTCTCTGGACTTTATAGACTAGATTGATTCAACTCAATGCCTGCATGACCGATGGGTAGTTGTCTTTAATGGTTTTTGTTGTCATGCAGACAATGCCCTTCAAAGAGTACCGTGGTTTGCTTTTTTACTGGGCTAAAGTACGTAAATGGCGTTATCACTTTTAATTAGAGCTAAGGGTTGAGGGGAAGAAGTCTCCATGGTATTATGGGAGGGTTATGGTAGAAGAGATTAAGCGGGTGGATATGGAAACTAATGAGCAGATTCCTACCGAGGCGGGGAGAGAAGTACGAAAACCCACCTTCGCCGAGTCAGACTCGGCTACGGAGGGTAAACCCAGAGAGGATAAGGGTTCAAAACAGTTAGTGAGACCGATGAAAAGTGGCAAAAAAGGATGGTTTTCTAGCTTAGCGATGAGTGTGTTGATAGTCGTGGCCGGCGTGGCTACTGGTTATGGTTTGACTAAAGTAAAAGGTCTTCCTGGCCAGGGACTAAAATCTTCTCAAGAAGCGGTTTCCCAGGGTGTCCAGGTGGGAGATGTAGTAGGCAGCAAAGATGCCGGTGCTTTTCGGGATACCGTCGAGGGAGTTTTGGTTAGAGGCGGCGTGGACGGAGAAGGGACACATCACATACTCCGAGAGGGAGGACCGAGTCGGAATGTGTATTTAACTTCATCGGTCGTCAATCTTGATCCTTTTGTCGACCATAAAGTAGAAGTGTGGGGAGAGACGTTTGCGGCCCAGAAAGCCGGTTGGCTAATGGATGTGGGGCGGGTGGAAGTACTGGAACTTAATGCAGATAAACCGTTTGAAGAAGAGATAGTTGAAGAGACAGTGCCTTTAGAGGAATGATTGATTTTCGCAATGTCACCAAAACTTTTGGCAATGATATTATTGCCCTTAACGAAGTAAGTTTTCAAGTTGAACCGGGCGAGTTTTTGTTCATTACCGGACCATCGGGTGCGGGTAAGACAACGGTGGGGCGGTTACTGATTCGAGAGTTTGCTCCTACTAGCGGTGAGATTACGGTGGGAGAGTACGATTTAGCAAAACTGACTGGTCGGGATATTCCTTTTTATCGGCGGCAAGTGGGATTTGTGTTTCAGGATTTTAAGCTTTTACCTGATCGGACAGTGGCAGAGAATATCGAATTGTCGCTGGAGATTTTGGATAAGACTAGTGAGGAGATTCGCGAAAAAGTGGCCAGGGTTTTGGAGTTAGTAAATCTTTCCGGCAAGGATAATCTTTTTCCCTCTCAGCTTTCGGGAGGAGAAGTGCAGCGGACGGTAATCGCCCGGGCAGTAGCGGCTGAACCGCCGCTTATTTTTGCTGATGAACCAACTGGTAATTTGGATGCGGAAACGGGTTGGCAGATTACGGAGCTATTGGAAAAGATTAACCAGCGGGGAACCACGGTGATCATGGCTACTCATAATCAGGGCATTATTGGGGCGGCCAAAAAGAGGGTAATTAAATTAGAAGGGGGAAGAGTAGTGGTGGATACTAAAGAAGAGAAGCAAGAAGCCCTTCGGCAAAGCTCAGGGCAAGCAAGAATTAAGAATCAAGAAAAATTTGAGAAGGAGGGTGAAAAGGAAAGAGAAGAGAATTCGGAGGGCGATGATCGAGAAAAGAAACACGAGAAAGAGCATAAGGGAAAACATCATCAGAAAAAGAAAGCGGTGGAAGTAGAGAAGGTAGAATAGAGAGTGGGAGGAGTAGATGAGTAGAGTGTTGGTGAATGCCTGGAAAAATATGCGACGGATGCCGTATCAAACTTTGGCGGCGATTGGAGTACTGACTGTGGGGTTTGTGATTGCCCAAGTGTTTGGTTTGGTGGTATTTAGCTCCCAGCAGATACTGACTTATTTTGAAACCCGGCCACAGGTGAGTGCTTATTTTACTGACCAAGCCAGTGAAGAAGAAATTCTTAAGTATAAACAACAGCTTGAGGAAAGGGATTATATTCAAGAGGTGACGTATATATCCAAGGAGAAAGCTTTGGAGATTTACCGGGAGCAAAATAAGAATGATAAGTTATTATTGGAAATGGTGACAGCGGAAATATTACCGGCAAGCTTGGAGGTATCGGCTACTGCCGCCGATCAATTGGAGAAAGTAAGACAGGATTTGGAGAATTTAGCCGGTGTGGAAGAGGTGGTGTATCAACAGGATGTCGTAGACGCCTTAACTCAATGGACCAGAGGGTTGCGATGGATTGGCTTGGGGTTGACGACGGTATTGGTGGTGACCGCCTTACTGATTATCGTGGTGATTATCAGTATGAAGGTGGCTAGCCGGCGGCAAGAAATTATGATTATGCGGTTACTGGGAGCCCAGCGGTGGTTTGTGACCGGGCCGTTTGTAACGGAGGGGGCGGTGTACGGGATGGTAGGAGGAGTGGTGGCTTGGCTTTTAACAATGATATTGTTACTTTATGCGATGCCAGCGATAGTGGGTTTTATCGGAGAGATACCACTCAAATTATTGGATGTAACGGTTTTGTCAGTTTTGTTCGGGATATCGATTTTAACCGGTATAGCGATTGGGGTGTTGGGAAGTTTGGTGTCGGTGAGAAGATATTTGTAGTTAGTTAACTTTCTTGGTACTAATCTTTCGGTCAACCCTACATAGGCGGGCAGGCACATTTTTTCTTGGCTGCGAGTGTTTAATTTGTTTGGAAACCTAGGCTAACGAAATTTATTTGTTCGCAATGGTGTCGGTTGACCAATGAACTTTCAAAAAAAATTTGAGAACTATGGTGTAAGGTTGAATGTGATTATTGATAATCTTGCCATGCTTTTAGCCCTTCGACTTCGCTCAGGGCAGGCCTGGCCAATCGAACTGCATAAATTTGTTAGCCTCGGTTTGATATAGGTTTAAGTGATGAGAGACTGGTTGACCTTCAGATAGGATACATTCTTACTTTTATCAGTTTTAGCGTTATGAGAGACTGCTTGGCAAAAAGATGAGTTTCGGCTAAACTTAGAGCGTTCTAAGTAAGTGTAAAAGTTTATGGTACGAAGATTATTCTTGCTTGGGTGTCTAGTAATAGTGTTTCTGGTATTGAGTTATGGGGGAGTGGCGGCGTTGACTTGCGAAGATACTTGTGAGAATCAAGCGGATAAAGTGGCTTGTTTTCAGGAGGTGCAACGGGCGTGTGAAGAGAGACTAAAGGAAATCTCTTCGCGCAAAGTGACGTTAACTAACACCGTGGATCTTCTTAACAGCAAAATTGCTCTAACCCAGAGTCAAGTTAATAAAACAGTAGTCCAGATTGCGGCGCTGGAAAAAGAGATTGAAACGTTGGTGGGTAAGATTTCTACCCTGGACGTTTCTTTAGATCAAATTTCACGGATTCTTACTAGTCGAATCCAACAATCATATAAGAATAGTCGGATTCAGCCAATTTATTTATTATTGACTGCCGACGGTATTGATGATTTTTTGGCAACATTTAAATATTTAAAGATAGTTCAAGCCCAGGATAGGAGGTCGCTACTCGAGCTTGAGGAAGCGCGGGCGAACTTTGATGTTCAAAAAACCGTGAAAGAGGAAAAGCAGCAGCAGGTACTGGGGCTGCAGACTCAACTACTGGCGCAGAAAAACGATCTCAATAAACAGCAGCAAGAAAAGCAACTGCTTTTGACCATTACCAAGCATGAGGAGTCGCGGTTTCAGGATTTGTTGGCGAAAGCGCGGGCGGAACTAGCGGCCATTCAAAATATTATCGCCGGTAAAGGTGAGGAGAGCCAAGTGGGAGGCATCAATGAAGGAGATAAAATTGCCAGTGTTATCCCGGCGCCATCGGCGTGTTCGAGTGGGGCGCACGTTCATTTTGAGGTAGTGAAGGATGGAGCTCACCAGAATCCGGCGGCGTTTCTTAGCAGTAAGTCGGTGGTGTGGGACAATGCGCCGGACGGGCAATTTGCTTTTAGCGGTTCGTGGCCGTGGCCGGTCAATGAACCGATTCGGATTACCCAAGGGTATGGGATGACATTCTATGCGGCGACTTTAAACTATTATGGCGGTGGGCCACACACAGGTTTGGATATGGTTAATACCAATGATTTATCGGTTAAGGCAGTCAGAAAAGGAACGCTCTACCGGGGTTCGATTGCCTGCGGCGGGGGGACACTCAAATACGTGCGGGTGGATCACAGCGACGATGAGTACGATACCTATTATTTGCATGTAAATTATTTTTAGAGAACAGTAAGCGGTGAATAGAGAATAATGAAAAGGGAATAGAAAGTATTGAGGAAAGAGTTACGAGGTTGGAGGTTGGAATAGAGAGTATCGGTTAGCGATTAAGAAAGAAGAGAGTTTTACTTTAATATTATATATTATTATAGTAGGAGAGATGGAGTGTTTTTTTATGTTTTTTAAGGGGGATTTAAGAGCGTATAGACTGCTTGACATTGCCACGATTTTGTTATGATGGATACATGCTGCTATTTAGCAGATTGGTTATCGCTTTGGTAGTTGGTTTGATCTTTTTTTCTAAGAGCAATTTGGTCAGGGCGGTCGGGGAGTTGGTCATTAATGAGTTTGTACCAAATCCGAGTGAAGGGAACGAGTGGATCGAGATTTACTATACAGGTTCGGAGGCGAATCTTTCCTTGGATGGGTACTGGTTTGATGACGATGCTACGTTAATGGTTGACGGAGTAGTACAGAAAGGGACTGCTGATTCGGGATCGGATCCGATTGAGCTGACGGGGATTATTACACCTGGTAATTTTCTGGCGATTGATTTGGGGGGTAATCCAGTAATCAATAACAGTGGTGATACGGTAGCAATTTTTGATCCCGCTGGTAATTTAATCGATAGCTACAGTTTTAGCGAAACGGTGGATAAAGGTTTTAGTTTCGGGCGAACACCCGATGGATCGGAGACGTGGACAGCCAGTTTATCGCCGACCTACGGGGCAGCTAATCAAGTGCCGTCAAGCCCGACGCCAACGCCAGCACCTTCGCCAACTGTTTCGCCGACAGCAAAGACTTCAACGACGTCAAAAGCAAATCCGACGCCAACAACTTCTAGCCGATCGACAACCTTATCAATAGGCGTAAGTTCGACACCAAGAGTGGGAGGGGTGAGTACACAAGCAGAGGTTGAAGAGGTGGAAGAAATCGACGTAGCCAGTTCGACGCCTGTTGAAATTAACTTGGCAACACCGGAAGTTATCGAGGCAACGAGCGCGGGAACAACAGCAGCAAAAAACGGTGGCAGTTGGTGGTGGTTATGGTTGGGAGGAGCACTGATAACGGTTAGCGTTGTCGGCTTTTGTCTCAAGCGGTACAATAATGACCTATGGCGACAAATAGTCGGGAAATTTTTCCCCCCTTCGTAAAGCTTGGGGTAATTAGGTGGGGACCAGCAGTAGCTTGGGCTGGGTTTATTTTTCTTTTGTCTTCCTATTCGTCGTTGCCCGGACCAAGCATAATTTGGTGGGATTTTGTCTTTAAGAAGTCTGCTCACATGATAGTGTACGGAGTCTTGTTTTACTTGGTTGGCAGGGCTTTTCATTGGCAGACCGATAGGCGATTTTGGCTAGCGGTGTGGTTGACTACTATGGCTTACGCGGTGTCTGATGAACTGCATCAGGCGTTTGTGCCGGGACGGACGGCGTTACCGAGTGATATTGGTTATGACTCCTTGGGAGTGTTTGTTGCCTATTATCGGTTGAGAAATTGGTTATGAATTCTTGCCTTTCGGGCAACGACAATTTTTCTTGGCTGCGAGCGTTTAGGTGGGAGAGGGTAACCTTCTCTTACGAAACTGGTTTTGTCTTAAGCTGTTTAATACTGGGAGATTTACCAGGCTGATTTTATCTGCCTGGCGGGCAGCCTACAAAAAATTGATTGCCCTTTAGGCAAGGCGATAATCGAGATGAAGCAAATAGTAGCAACAAGGACTGAAAATGAGACAGAGGCTTTGGGGCGGCAGCTGGCTGGCAGGATTAAACCGGGAACGACGGTGGCGCTTTACGGTGAGTTGGGAAGCGGGAAGACCGTGTTTACCAGAGGATTTGCCAGGGGGTTAGGGATAGCCAAGAGAATAATTAGCCCGACGTTTATTTTACTACGTGAGTATCAGCTGCCCCAAAGTAAGGGAAGATTGTATCATTTGGATTTGTATCGGGTGAGGGGAACAGAGGATTTGCGGTCAATAGATCTAATTGAGCTCACTAAGGAGAAGGACAGCTTGGTAGTGGTAGAATGGGCGGAAAAGGCGAAGAAGTATTTGCCGAGGAAACGAATGGAAATAAGTTTTGTCATGGTTCCTGAAGGTAGAAAAATTACAGTCAAGAGCAATGAGGCTTTACTTAGATACATCAGATAATCAAAAGACAGTTGTAGGTATTGATGGGAAGCGGAAAATCTATCGATATGAGTCGGCGCGGGAGCAGAATGTGTTGGCAGCAATTAGTGAAACTTTTAAGAAACAGAAGATAACGATAGCAGATATCACGAGTGTTGAGGTGGTGACTGGTCCTGGTTCTTTTACGGGATTAAGGGTGGGGGTGAGTATTGTAAATGCTTTAAGTTATGCTCTAAAGGTTTCGGTTAATGGTCGACCGGCCGGCAGTTTGATTATGCCTACTTATGGAAAAAAGCCGAATATACAAAGTAGATAGTAGTGAATGGGGAGCAGGCAGGCATCATATCTACCGTCAGTTTTTGCTTTATCTTGACAAGGCGATCAAAGTGTGTAAAAGTAATGTATCTGCCTAGGGCAGATTTTTTTTCCGCCAGAAAGGGGATTTTAGCGAGCCTAATTATGACACATAGTATTTATTCAACGAGACGAATATCGGAAACCTTACTGAACGAGATTAAGGCGGAACTGGCTGATCTTGACTATGGGAGTTTGGAAGTATACGTTGCCAATGGGGAGGTAACTCAGATCACCAAGCGACGGATTAGAAAGACTGTGACGACGGTTAAGCATCCCAGACAAATGGCGTAACTAGCCAGATTGGTAAAGGGAAAGAATCTTTGGACGGTGATGAATTTAATGGTGGTAGCGATAGCTTTAATTGTCGTTTTTGTGGCGGCGGTCGCAGCCCGGTTGCCGGAAAGAAGAGTCGGGCGAGAAGAACAGACAGAGGCTGTAATGGCGACAGCGGCGGGAGTTATTGCTTCTTCCCCTTCGGCAACGCCAGAGTCGACAGCGTTGAAACCAGTCTCGTCGCCACTGACTACAGCTTTGCCGACAGTAACACCAAGGGTGGTTGAGGGATTGTCTTTTTGGTATTATCCGGGCGCTACCGTTAATAAGGAGGGAGGAACTGCGGCGGAACTAAGTACTGCTGACGCTTCTGACACAGTTACTGAGTGGTATAAAACTAAGATTAAAGACAAGAATTATTCGGTGAAGACGTTTGTGCAGACGACAACCAACGGTAAAGTGCTTAATAAATTGGTGGGTGATAACGGTGAGGAGGAGATTCGAGTAGAAATTAGCCGGGAACCAGGGGGAGTAACCATCGTTAGCTTAACGAAGGGTTGACAAGCAAAAATTAGGTAGTTACGATGAGACTGTTTTTTAAGAGAAATCGGTTCGAACAATCAGGGGGAGGTGGAGAAACCTCTTTTAATTTAAGACCGGAGGGGGAGGGCCGGGAGAAATTTTTGGGGAGGACAAAACGGCTGATGCGATTTTTACCGAGTAGATTTTTACGAAGGCGAAGTTTTAACCCAGGGGAAAGTGGGAGTAGAAGACGAAATGGTAAATGGTATGTACTGGTCATAGTGGTGTTAGTGGTGGGAGGAGTTGGTTGGTGGTTAACCAGGGGAACACGTTCGCCAAAGCAAGTGGCCGAGCAAAAAGATGAACGAATTGAAGTGAAAGGGGCCAAAGCGACTAGTGAAATAAATCGAGAATTTACCTTTCCTTTAGTTGACGAAAATGGTGAGGAAGTGGGGACGATTAAGTACAGCATTGAAGACGCAGAGTTAAGGGACGAAATTGTGGTAAAGGGGGAAGTGGCTAAAGCGGTTACCGGTAGATCTTTTTTGATTTTTACAGTTAAAGTGGAAAATGACTATAACCGAACTGTCAAAATAAACACCCGTGATTATTTGCGTTTGTCGGTCAACGGCAGTGAAGAAAAGCTGGCGCCGGACATACATAACGATCCGGTCGAGGTTCAAGCCATCTCGACTAAGTATACCCGCCTCGGCTTCCCGATTAATGATAGTGATACGAATTTTTCCTTACAGGTTGGTCAAATCAATGGAGATAAGGAGCTTATAGAATTCTCTTTTTAAGATTCCCCTTTGATTTAAGAAAACAGACTGGGATGAGGGAGTAGGAAGGAAAGGCAGACTTGACAACCAATTTCAAATAAGTTAGATTGATGTCACTAAGTTTGGAGGAGAGGAACGAAGACGGGGAGGGGAGATAGAAGAGATGTCATAGGGTTTGTGAAGAGGATAATAATCATAACAGGGGCGACAAGTATTTTTAGATAACAACTTCAGAAGCTAGAGAAAAGTTAAGATTTCGGCTGACCGCAAACGGAGGCTTTTTATTCAACCTAGTGGTTGGATAGAGAGCCTCCGTTTTTTTGAGAGCCAACTTACTTAGCGTTACTAGTTTATAACGGTCAAAAGGAAGGGGGGTGAGAAGAAATGACCAAACTTACAAAGCGAATTGCTTCTGCTATTGCTGGTAGTTCGTTATTATTGTCTTCCCTATCTATCCCGGTGGGAGCCACTGAGCTTTTCATTTCGGGAAACATGCGCGATTCTGACAACTTCATTAACGTTGATACGAGTCGTGAAGTGACGGTAAAGCAAAATAACGATGCGGACGTTGACAATTCTGTTACCGTCTACAGCTCCAGCGGTGATAACGAGGTGAAGGATGTTAATGGAGGAACGGTTGATATTGATACTGGTAAGGTTGAGGTGGGAGTAAGTATCTTGAATGAGCTTAATCACAACTCGGCCGTGGTCGATAGCTGCGGCGGTTGTCCTTTTGACCTAACTTTGGCAATTGCTGACAACGCCCGCGACACCGACAACGACATCGAAGTGGACGTGACGGCGAAAACTAAAGTTGATCAAGACAACGACGCCGACGTTGAAAACGATGTTGATGTGACCGCTGGTAGTGGCGGGAACTCCGTTAAAGACAGTATTAGCGGTGATGTAACCATTGATACCGATTCGGTGGTAGTAAACCCAATTCTCATTAAGAACCGTTTGAACGCTAACCACGCGTGGGTTGGCGGGAGCGGTGATGATGAAGACGGTGGTCTTTCGGCGTGGATTGCACGGAACGGTCGAGATTCGGATAATTTCATCAATCTTGATCTTTCGTCCAAAACCACAGTCGAGCAAGACAACGATGCCGACGTTGAAAACGACGTCGCCGTCGGCGCCGGCAGCGGTTACAACTCCGTCAAAGATGTCATCGGTGGATCAGTGGAGATTGATACCGACAAAGTGGAAGTTGGTGTTTTGGTGGATACCATGGCCAATTTAAACGTGGCGATGGTAGACGATTGTTGCATCAGCGACTTTCTAGCCAAAATTGCCGATAACGGCCGCCAAACTGACAATGACATTGAGCTTGATCTGACAGATGAGCTTAATGTGGATCAAGATAACGATCTTGATTGCGATGGCGGTAAGAAATCCCCCTTCCCGTGGTTGGAAAGTTTCTGGTTTGGTAAAGACGGCGGCAAGTGTGCCGACGTGGATATCACTGCCGGAAGTGGTGGAAATGGAGCAGCGGACATTGGTGGCGGCGGGTTAGGTGATCCGTCGACTGACACCGGTCCGGTAGGCGTCGCTGTTGAAGTAGCTACAACCGCTAATGCGAACCATTACGGTACGGGCGACTTTGACTTGGGCGATGATACTTCAGTGGACATCGATATTGATTTTTCGGGGCTCATGGAGCTTCTGGAAGATTTACTCGGTGCACTGCAGTAAAGTGAAGATTCCGGGGGGTACCAGGTGGTGCCCCCCGAGAATCGGCCAATTACAGACTGATAGAGATTAACAAAAAAAGGATTTTAGAGAGTGAATAAAAATTATCAAAAAATTCTGGCAGCGGTTCTAGTGGGAATGTTGGCGATTCAGTTGCCTTGGTGGGGAATTTTGATGGGGCGAGGTCGGGTACAGGCCCAAGAAGCACCGGCTGAACCCAGTCAACCGGAAGAGCCAAGTGAGCCGGAACAGCCAAGTCAACCGGAACAACCGAGTCAACCTTCTCAACCTAGTCAACCGGAACAACCAACACAGCCGACACCGACCCCGTCGCCGACGAGCGAGGCGACTCCAGCTCCTTCTCCCTCTCCTACTCCTACTTCCGACACAACTTCAGGAACCAGTGATAGTTCTAATACCAGTGGTTCAACTGATTTAATTCCGACCGGGACCAGTACGGGAGGAACGACTGTAGGTGATCAAACCGGCGACACGACGGTGACGACCAGTACAGCAACAGCGGTGGCGGGAATGACTACGGCGGGAAATACCAATATCGTAAGTAGTTCGACTACTAATGCCGAGAGCAGTGCGGGAGTGAGTGCGGTTAATTCGGAGAACGGAAACGGCAGCACCAATGTTATAAATTCGGATACAGCGACGGCAACAACTACCGATCAGATTAATTCGGCGACGGTGACTAATGAGGCAAATTTGGTAGCGACTTCGGGGAATAATACCATTAAGGATAATCTGGGGGGAGATGCGACGATAACGACGGGTGATGCCAACGCCGTGATTACGGCCGTGACTGACCTAAATACTAATCTAGCCGGAGCGAATATAGTCGAGTTTAACGTGGTAGACGACCATATGGGGGATATAGTTTTAGATTTTGCCAACCCTTGTAGTAGCGGCGGCTGCGTCGTCGGTGAACCGGTTTATTTAGCCAATACGAGTAATCAGGCCGGATCGGTTAACACTATCGATTCGGAGGCGACAGCGGCAACAGCGACTTTCCAGACCAATGAGGCGACCATCGATAATTACTTAACGGTAGCGGCTGACAGTGGTCACAATACGGCCAAAGATAACATTGGCGGGAGTAACACCATTGTGACGGAAGACGCCAACGCGGTGGCCAGTGTTTTGAACATGGCCAATAATAACTTTGCCGGCAATATCTGGGTGGGAGTAGTTAATATTTTCGGCGACTTGGTAGGCGACATCATTATTCCTGAGATGGCGACAGGGGGGAGTGACGGGACAGTGTTAGCTAATGTTGACAATGGATCCCAATCCACCAACTTTATAAGTGCCGATCAGGAAGTTTTGGATCAATATACCCAGCAGAATACGGCGGCAATTACCAATGATCTTACCCTAGCAGCCAATACCGGCGATAACACATTAAAGGACAACATCCATGGTGACAGTTTGATTAAGACCGGCGAAGCGAGTGCGTTTGCCCAAATCTTCAACATTGCCAATACTAATATCTTGGGAGGGACATGGTGGATTGTGTTGGTGAACGAGGCTGGTAACTGGTTGGGGCGAATTGTGGGGGGGCAGGACGGCATGAATTATGCCGGTTCAGCGGGAACGGAGTTTACGATTGCGCCTGACGGGACGATTACCGCAGTAAACAGCGGCAATGGGGCGGGGTCGACCAATACGATTAACTCTGATCAAACGTCGACGAACGAGGTAAATCAGAGTAATATCGCGACGATCAACAACCATCTTGACTTGTCGGCCAACACGGGAAGAAATACCATTAAGGATGTCAACGGAACAGGTAATAGTATCACTACCGGCGACGCTCAAGTGATGGCCAGCATTACCAACTTTATTAATAACAACTTCATTGGCGGTAGAGTGTATTTGACCATAGTGAATGTGTTGGGATCGTGGCTCGGGAATGTGATACCGCCAGGGATGAGCAAAGATTTGGCTCAAGATGATCCTAACAAGGAGTTGGTGGAGGAAGAGCCGCTGGAGATCGGGGGGTTAAGGCCTGATGAAGACGTAGATGATAATGAGCCGACGGTAAGACCAAGGCGGCGACGAGTAGTCTATGTACTTAGTGAAGAGACAAGAGAAGAAGAGGCGGGTTTGGGAGCAGGAATTGGGGGCGGCAGCGGAGTAGAATTTGGTGAAGCGGTGGAGAATGAAGTACTTAACCCGGTGGTGGATGCGATGACGGAGTTAGCGGCTCCGGCTAAGCGGTTGATTCGAGTAAATCTAGCGCCGATGATTTTGGCGCTGGGGCTTTTTAGTTTTATCTTCGGGCTACGGCGGTTTGGGCCAGTTATTTATACGGGGATAAAGCAAAGATTGGTTTTACCTTCCTGGTCAAGAATGGCGAGGTTGCTGTTTTTGATACTGGCTTTTCTTCGAATTTGAACCGGTGTGCTATACTATAGGCGTTTGCTTCAATTTTTCCCTGCCTAGAAAGTGATAATAATATGAGACGGTGGTTCGTCGGATCAACGCTCGTTCTAGTTTTGTTTGGTGGAATGCTTCTTTTTAATCGAGGGGCGCGAGCGGATCTATGCGTTTCTTCTCAAAGTGACGGGTGTTTGGTGGAGCCGACGTTACCGCCGGAACCAACTCTACCTCCGGAACCAACTCTACCTCCTGAACCGACGTTGCCGCCTGAACCATTTCCGTGCGAAATTTATCCTGACAAATGTCCGACGCCAACGCCTACGGTAATACCGAGTCCAACACCAGAGCCGACTCCTGAATTTACACCTGAACCGACGCCTACCCCAAGTGAGGGAAAAAGGTTAGGGATTCGCTTAGGCGGGCCGTTTTGTGATAACGGGCGCTTTGACGCGGCTGCCCAAGTCTTGGAAAATGGGGATCCAGTCAGTGGAGTGGACGTTGAATTTAAATATAAAGCAGAGACTCTGCACGCCACCACCAATAGCGAAGGCTGGGCGACGGTCGGCTTTGCCTGGCAGGGTGAAGACTATTTGACGGCCAAGAGTGCCTACGGTGAGGATAAAAGCTTAGTGCGCTGGACGGAAAGCTGTGCCGGAGTTGGCGGTCCTTCCGGAGAAGTAGCGGGAGTGACCACTGACGGTCAGATACTAGCGGCAGCGGGGACGAGCGAAGAAAACTTCTTTAGTTTGGTCTTTGCCTTCGGCGCGATTTTGGTTACCATAGGGCTGAGACCCTATGCGTTGGCAAAACAGAGTTAAGCACCTCCAATCTTACTGGCGGAAGCAATCTGCCACTAAGCGGCGAGGAATTTTCTACCTGGTTTTGGGTGTGTCGTTGTGGTTTCTTTTTTTGGGGTGGCGGGTGCAGCGATCGGGGATTTTGGCGTTTGACAAAACGGCAGTTAGTACCGTAGTACAGTCTACGGGATCACGGCCGATCAGGATACGATTGCCTAAATTTAGGGTGGATTTGGCAGTAACGGAAGCGGTGGTGACGGACGGGACTTGGGAGATTTCCGAGACAGGAGCCAGTCATTGGAATTCGTCGGCCAACCCTGTGGAGAGCGGCAATGTGGTGATTTACGGGCACAATAAGAATTCTTTGTTCGGGCCGATTCGCTGGCTTGAGATAGGTGATGAAGTAGAGGTAACTACTGCCGAGGGGGATACTATTATATATAGGGTTGAAGAGACGGCGGTGGTGTCGCCGAAAGACATTAATTATGTATTACCGACTAACAGTGAGCGGTTGACGCTGTACACCTGTACGGGATTCTTAGATCGGCAGCGTTATATCGTGATAGCTTTGCCAGATTCAGGAGACTTTTAAAGAACCACACTTTTCACTGTAGAATTATATAATATTATAGTAAAGCGCAAGTGATTCACTTACTTTATTTTCATTGATGGAAGTTATCGATACATCGATGTATCGATGGATGGTTGGGATCTCAATGGTTGCAAAGTCAGACTTTTTGTAGAGACTTTTAGAAGACAGTTTACCCGCGAAGAATGTATCCCAAATCAGTCTTCTCTGCCAAGGTTTCAAAAACTTGGCGGCATGAACTACCCATTCTGTCGGTAGCGATGAGGACGATTGCGTGCCACAGGAGGGCGTCGGTAGCTGCCTCAGCGACATGCGGAGGGAAGTGTTCGGCCTGGGCCAGGACTAGAGTTTGTTCCAGTTGTTGGGGATCCAGTAAAGCTAAGACGTCGGCAGGATTAGCTGGTGTTTCAGCAATGGGTGGAATTGGATCACCTTCGTGAATGGCCATATGGCCTCCTTTTTTAATTTTTATGATTCAATGTCCTTGTTGGTGCCTTGGGCTAAGGACGGAAAGAGCGCTGTGTTAATTCCCTCGATGTGCAGACGGGTAAAATGTAAGATACTTTTCCACATTAGGAGTTCTGTCAGAGCGGCGTTGTCTTCTGTTTCACCTGAAATTCTAGTTAACTCAGTCAAGGCATTTTCTTCCCCGGCAACGGCGAATAGAATTTCTAAAGGACTTAGCTCTTTTAATTGTTCGGGGTTCAGCGTTGGCAAAAAGCTTCCGTCAGTTGCTCCCATAGTGTCTCCTTTTTTTATTAACTTATTATATCTTAATTATGCCGAGTAGATGAGTAGGCAGTTTACTCGGAAACATTAATATTGGTGGCGTTAACTACCTCTCGAAGTCTCTAAGATCAATGGTGTTAACTGCCTCTCGAAGTCTCCAAGCGGTGAAGTTCCCGATTTGTTCCCAGAGAATGATCGGGGTTTGGTGGGGGGTAAGCCAGGGCTGACGAGAGAGCCAGTCTAGTTCCGCAACACCAAGTTGGCCACCAACGGCGATTAAGATTTGTTCTGGAGTGAGATTAAGGAGTTGGTCGGTTGTTATTTCTTCGGACATATTTCCTCCTGATTTAATTGTTGAGATTAGCTCCATTGGTAGCAATAGCGTTTAGGATATCGAGGCGGGTGGATTCCAAAGGAGTGGTGGTCGGAGTGGGGACTGAGGAAGTTTCCTGGCAGGGTCCAAGGTAGTCCTCTTCGTGGCCGGCTTGGGGGGTGCCATCTTCGTTAAAGTGGCCGCTGGGGCCATAAATCGCATTCCAAGGTAGCGTTAAGGTAACAAAATTGGCGGGGTCATCAGCTCTACCGGCGGCGTGGCAAATGACGATGTTGGTGGTAGGCGTCGGGGTAGGCAGAGGTAGCGGGGTGGGGGTCGGGGTGGGAAGGTCAAAATTTTCGGCAGCGCCCAAAATATTGCCTAAACTGGCCTCAATGTCGTGGAAATAGGCGGCAGATAGGGAGAGAAGGACTAAAGTAGCGCCGACTATTGGCAGAATGGCGAAGGTTTTGGGAAGGACAAAATTGGAGGGAATAGGGTTTAGCGTATAGGCTATAGTTTGGGAAGGAGGAGAAAAAGAGTGGCGGCGGAGATAGTTAAACACGGTTTTAGTAATTTTTAGGAGTTCTTTGGCTAATGATTTTAATTCTTCGTAGACGACGATGGTGGCGGGAATGACGACGAGCAAAATAAAGCCCTGGGGGGTTTTGGCAAAGTTGACGCCGAAACCAAGGTAGGGCAGGGTGAGGCTGACTTTACCGAGGATATTTTCAGTTTTGACCAATTGTTGATCCGGCTCTTCGTTGGCGTCTCCCTTAGTGAGGTAGACGGTTTGGCTGTTTTGGGTAAGTTTGGCGACGAGGCGGTGGGTGACAGGGATAGATTTACCGTCGGTTTTAAAGCTAATAATATCACCAACTTGGTAACTGGGGCTTGGTAGGGAGGCGATGACGCTGCCGGCGG
>MHDE01000011.1:27818-33656 GCA_001803465.1 Microgenomates group bacterium RIFCSPHIGHO2_01_FULL_45_11
ACTTCGAGCGGAGGGAGCAAATTTAATTTACCGGCGGTAAAAACAGAGACTACGCCTAAGAGCGCGCCGAAAAGAAAGGATTGGAAGATGAGAAGGGTAAGTTTAATGATTTTCATCAGGCAAGTAAAGTCTGACTTTATAAATGTTTATGTATCAACTAATTTATCATCTTGATTATCTTTACCAGGGTTTCGTTTCGAAGCTAAGCTTCGATGCTTCGACTAAGCTTCGACTACAACCCGCCGCCAGGTACCATTCGGTAACCTGGTAGCGGGCTGTCCCCCATCCTTTTCCAGCTGTCCCAGATAGGGATGAGGGAAAGCTACTTTCTCTAGCCAATTTCCGCGCAGGCGATTAAGGCTAGAGGAAAGATTTTTATTCCGTTGGCTTAATCGGGTTACACAAGAATTCCTCTTGATGTCTGGCTTGTGTCGCCTCAAAGACAATGTCTCCCATCAACAAATCGGTTTGGGAAACGTTATTGACTTCTGTACCATCGCAGTCAAATCCAGAATCGTCTGTCGGATCTACACCTTCATTGTCTGGAACAGGATCTGGTGTTATATCGCCGTAACAAAAGAATTTGCCGATATAAACAGTTTTACCACCAGTAATTGGTCCTTGACCAGTTTGTGAATCCGCAATAGCCCACTGAGCATCGCCAAGGACTTCTTTGGCTAGACCGCGGTTGATGACCCCATTTACTTCATGTTCTTCAAAGACGTTGTCGCCATCGTCATACCAGAACCAGAAGAAGAGTTCGTCGGCAAGTTCGCCGTCGAAATCATTCGTTGGATCTTCCTCGACGTCTCCGTCTTCAAGCTCGGGTTCAGTTGAGCTGGAATCGTCGTTGGCGGTGGTTTTAATATCGGCACAAACCCAGGCGTCGTTATCTACGTCAAGGCTAATGGTGTCTTCTTCCCAGTCGCCAGGTTTTAGGTCTCGAAGGTCAAAGAACACATCTCCGGCCGCCAAGTCTTTAGCCCTCCAGGTACAGGAACACTCGTTGCCATCTTTAACAATCCCTCCCCAGAAATAACCTTCTCCCTCATTAGTTTCGGTCAATACACAAGCCTGACCGTTGTAATAACAGGTGTTGTCGATTTTTAAATCGAGGGCACCAGCTTGGAGAATATTACCTGTTGAGGTTTCGGTGTCGGAGAAGAAGGCGGTACTGGCTGCAAAAGCAGCTGCGCCAACTGCGCAGACAACTAAAAGACTTATTAAAATTTTTCGCATTTTTATTTTCACCTCCCTTCCGATCGCGATTTAATAAATTGCTAACAGCAAAGTAAAAAATAATTATTAGTTAGGATTTACTCCTTATCCGGTTGGCCAATTGGGGCAGCCAACCGAGAAAGAGTTAATCTTTACTGCGTCCACTGGTCATTAAGACCAAAACCGGGCGCACCGACCTTACTGTATAAGCCAGTGAATCCACCGACTGGGTCGTTATAGACTTCTTCAATCACGTCGTAGGCTCCCCAAAGTCCACCGCTACCTACCCAGACTATTTTGGCGAAATAGGTATAGTGGGCGTCTTGGGTACTGTCGCCGTCGGAATCGTAATCGCCTTCGACTTGGTTGGTGAGCCAGCCTAAACTGGTACCCTCAACATTGCCATCGACTAAACCTCGGTCAAGTTTATTGTCACCATTACAGTCAACGTTGGCCAACCAAGCATCACTCCACTTCATGATCAAATTGTCGTCGACGTAGTCGCCGGTAGCACCCCAATAAGTTCCGTCTAGGTTCCTATCTGATCCGTCGTAGGTGCCGTTGAACATGTGGGCTTGGTAATTGTAACCATATTGGTCATAGCCGAGTTCAACTGGATTACCAGCGCTATCGGTTATGGTTCCGTCCTGAATAGTGGCGCAACCAGATGAGGCCCAACCGACTTCGACGCCATTGCTATCTACTTGAGTGGGTTTGTCGGCGAAGGCGCTTTTGGCGCTAACGGTAAATACAAAAATAAAGGTTAATAAAACGAGCTTTTTCATATATTTATTTCACCTCCTTAAAGCATTATCAGTAAAGGATAAAAGCAATTACTAATAGGGCAGTGCTGGTAAGGTGATAGAAAAGTAACGCGGCTTGAAAGCCGCGTGAAATTCTTAACATTATTACTCGGGACAGGTGGCTAAACCTTCCAAGATGGCTTGCAAGTCGTCAAAATCGGCGGCGGCAAAGTAGTGACTGGCGTCGTCGGCGATCTCGGTGGTCAGGTAGGTAGCGTCAACGTCGCTGCCCACCCCAACTACGAAGACTTCGACGCCGGCGGCGCGGGCGTTATCGGCTGAGTTAGCCGCGTCAGTTTCGGCTGTACCTTCAGGTCGGTTGGGGTTGCCGTCGGTGATGATAATTATAAAATCGGGGGAATCGGCGTCGGCGCGGTCGTGGTTGTCGCCGGGATTGTCGAGCTCAATTTTAGCTAAGTCGATGCCTTCTTTCAAATTGGTGAAACCGCCACTAGTGATGGCGTTGATGGCAGTGTGGACATCGGCTTCGGTAGCGGTCAAGTGAAGGTTTAGGGTACCGGTGGTAGCAAAACTACTCATGCCAATGTGAGCACCGTCGGTGCTGGGAGCCAAAGTAGTGACGAAAGCGTTGGCGGCATTTTTCAAGTCTGTCAATTCGCTGCTACTGATGCTGCCAGATCTATCCAAAACGAGCATGGTATCGACTTTTTCACTACAGGCAATGGGCGGGGTGGGGCTGGGGCCGGGTTGTCCAGAGCAAGTAAAGTTGGGGTCGTGACGGGCTTGGAGGGCATTGAAGGTAATGTCGGTCATCAAGGCGTCAGTTTGAGTAGCGTTGTTTAAAATAGAACCGTCGCAATAGATACCACCGGTGGAATTAGCTGGAGTGATGGGGCTATCTGGGCCCAAATTGTTCTGCTGTAGGGGTAGGGGTTGGAGGAGACTGCCAAAGCACCAGGCTTTGCCGATGTAATAGGTGCGGCTAGGTTCCAGGGGTTGACCATTGGTGCCAAAGATATTGGTGGCGGCATCGGCGAGAGTGACTTGGCTGTCAAGAACTGTCGGGGCTGAACCTTTGTGGAAGATTTTTTCTAACTCGTCGGATTCAAGAACGTTATCGCCGTCATCAACCCAGAACATGAAGAGAAGATTTTTGCCCAGTTCGCCATCAAATAAATCCCCATTGGGTTCGTCACAAGAGTGGTCGTCAAGAAGTTCGGGCTCGGTACAGCTAATGTCATCGTCTTTAGTCAAAGCAAAATCCATGCAGGCCCAGTAGGGGTTGGTGTCGCCATGGATACTAATAGTGTCTTCGCCGTAGTCACCGGGTTTTAAGTCGGTGAAGTTGAAAAAGAGTTGGCTGGTTAGATCGTTTAAGCCCCAGGAAGTATCGGGAGAGGGGTCACCATTGTAAAATGATTCATTATCAATTTGGAGATCAACCTCGCCGGCTTCGAGGACGTTATCG
Source organism: Microgenomates group bacterium RIFCSPHIGHO2_01_FULL_45_11 (assembly GCA_001803465.1). Lineage (GTDB taxonomy): Bacteria > Patescibacteriota > Microgenomatia > UBA1400 > 2-01-FULL-45-11 > 2-01-FULL-45-11. Next base: position 31,269 of record MHDE01000011.1, read on the forward strand.
GAACTGATTTCGGTGTCGGAAAGGAAGGCACCGGAGAAACGGAGGACTAAGGCACTGACACCGGCAATGATAGCTAGACTTAAGAGCAATCGCTTCATCATTAGTTACATTTAGCGATTAATGGAGGGGAATTTGTGTTTACCCCTTTAGAACTTTTTTACGTTCTAAGCCTGTCTCCGTGGGCGGTCAACACGTGACTAACTTATCCAATAAATTTAGAGCGGTGTCAAGTAGATCTTTTTAGGACAGTGAATAGTGAATAAGGAATAGTGGATAGGAAGATTTTAGCTTTCGGTCAACACATTTTTTCTTGGCTAACGGCGTTGCGATTGAGAGTCTACTTATTTTTTAGGCTTGCCAGGCTACTTCGTGCCTGGCGGATAGCCGGCGAAAAATTGGTTGACCTTCAGAAGAATACATTTGTCAACGTCGCTTTGACGACGATAACTTGAAAGATTGGTAACGGTGCTAAATTGCTAGATCCACTTGGCAAGTAGCCAGAAGTTTTTGAGAACCAAAATTACATAAAGTATGAGATAAGGGGTGGTGAGATTTTTTAACTTGGGTTTGAGGGATTGAAGGCCGGTGAGGTAGAAAAAGACTAAGGGGAGGGAGACGCTCGCGATAAATGAGCCTTTGACACTACTGTAAAAGGGCAGTTTGAAATTGTAGGCAATGTAGGCAGCAAGCAGTAGAAAGGCATACAGAATAAAGATATGGCTGCGGTGGTTTTGGGATCGGAGCAATTTAATCAGGCCGGCGAGAGCTAATAAGGTGAGGGGGAGAGAAGCGACTGCTAAAAGAGCGCCGGCTTTGGAAAAGGGTTGGATGGGAACGATAATATTATGACCGTCGTAAAAAAAAGTAAAAAAGGTGCCGGGGATAAAGGAGTACCAGTGGGCGCGGAATAAATCAAGTTTGGTAAAGGCGGAGAGGTCGGTAAAAAATTTGAGGTCGCGTTTAACCGGAGTTTGAGTAATGGCGAATTGGGGGAAGTCAACGGAAGTAGCGAAGGGATTGCCGAAGACTGTTAGATTACGAATGTAAAACCAAGAAGCCACTAAGACAATAGTAAATAGTAAATAGCCCTTCGGCAAGCTCAGGGTAAATTTAGTGACGACTGGCCTTCTGAGGCGGAGTTGGTCGATCAAAATGGCTAAGACCAAAATCCAGGCGGTGGCTTTGGCAAGGAGGGACAGGTCGAGGAGGAGGCCAAGGAGGAGTTGGTGCCGTGGGTTATCAAGTGGGTATTTAAGCCAGTAATAGGCGAGGCTCAAACTGATGAGGGCGGCGGTAAAGAGTTCATTACTAATAGTCGGGGTGAGGTAGATGATGACTGGTAGGGAGATAAGGAGGAGGGTGCCGGTAAAGCGATGAGATGGAAAGGCGCGGCGAAAAACGCTAAAGCCAGAAATACCGATGAGAAGCCAACTGATTGGGCCGAGCCACTGGACAGCTTTGAGGTCTGGTAAGAAGACGCTGACAAAATAGTAGAGCGGCGGTTGATAGAGTTCCCAGCCCTCGTTGGCTAGGGGAACGCGGCGCTCACTTTTGATAAGGTTGATATATTCGATATGGCCGCCGGCGTCAAAGCCTTTAGTGGGAGGAAAGAGAGAGAGGTTGTGGAGTTGGAGGATGAGTAAAGAAATAAAAGCGGTGAAGAAGAGAAATGAATAAGTTTTAAGTTTCATACCATGACACAGTCATGCTGAATTGATTTCAGGATGACTGTTTAATTTTAGCCTACTTCCTGAAACAAGTTCAGGATGACGTTTCCTGAAACAAGTTCAGGACAGCGTTCTGATTGATTTGTCTGACTAGAGCGTGCTTTAATGAGAGTATGCTGTCCACGCTTGCCCATTGGTTAATTCCCCAAGGAAGTAATAATCAGCGGCCTAAAATTTTGCAGCCAGCCGGGCTTTCCTTTTTGGTGGGAATATTTTTGTTGATGCAAAACGGCCTTGAGTTTTTGATGCTGACGGATGGGGTAAAAGGGTTTGTGCTCGGGTATGCCAGTTCGATAACCCCGAGTCAAATTGTGGAATTGACCAACCAGCGGCGAGTGGCGGAAGGCCTGGCGTCATTGACGGTGAGTGAGGAACTCAATCAAGCAGCGGTGGGGAAAGCCAACGACATGTGTACTAAGCAATATTGGGCGCACCTTGCGCCCGACGGGACGACACCGTGGGTGTTTATTCGTAATGCCGGTTATAGTTACACCGTAGCCGGGGAGAATTTGGCTCGAGATTTTGGTGAGAGTAATTCGGTGGTGGAGGCGTGGATGGCGTCGTCAACTCACAAAGCTAATCTTATTCATCCTAAATATCGGGAGATCGGAGTGGCAGTAGTGGATGGGAAACTGAATGGGGTGGAGACGACACTGGTAGT
>MHDE01000012.1:0-734 GCA_001803465.1 Microgenomates group bacterium RIFCSPHIGHO2_01_FULL_45_11
CAACGCCAACACCTACCTTAACGGTGACTTTATCCGCCATTCCGTTTTCAGGTTCTGAACCCTTAACTGATGTTGACTTAAGAGCGACGGTGGGGGGAACGGCCATCGGCTCGATTCGTTACCGGTTTGATTGCACTAACAGCCTCCCCTACGAGCTCGATGTGACTAACACTATCAATCCTTATACCGCTACCGGTTTGTGTTCTTATATCAACCCGGGGACCTATACGGCGGCGGTGCGAGTCGACAGACAAGGTTTAATTGCCAATGCCACAACTACGGTTACGGTTATTCCACAGCCCACTCCCACCCCCACCCCAACCCCAACACCTTCACCAACCCCAACACCGACGCCCACAACTACTAACTTGACAGTTCTATTTAGACTGCAGGGTATCACCGGTTTGCGGTCGAATCCACAACAAAACGTGGCGGTGGCAGTGCGCCAAGGGCCAACGATAATTAGTAACCAGGTAGTGTCGGCGACTACGACCGATCAGACAGGTATCTACACTGTTCAAGTTCAGACACCCGCTTTAACGGCGGGAACGTATGATCTTTTGATTAAATCGCGATCTCATCTACAGAAACGATTTAGCGGGGTGCAAATTTCACCAGTAGGCGGAGCCGCTACCGTTAATGTCAGTAGCCTCGATATATTAGCGGCGGATACCGATAATACTAATACCTTAACTATTGAGGATATTGGCGGCCTTTTATCTTATTACACTGAC
>MHDE01000012.1:753-963 GCA_001803465.1 Microgenomates group bacterium RIFCSPHIGHO2_01_FULL_45_11
CGCAAACACCGGAGGATATAGACGACACCCAATCTATTACCATAACCGATGTCGCTCTCTCCATCATTAACTTTACCCAACTAACGGTGTACGGAGATCAGTAAGAGGGTGGTTTCGGTTTTGGTTGGGGTTTTTAAGCAACAGAGTTTAATTTAATATCATAAACAATAATGAGTTTTAAACGCATTTTGTTGATACTGGGCATTCTTG
>MHDE01000012.1:977-12184 GCA_001803465.1 Microgenomates group bacterium RIFCSPHIGHO2_01_FULL_45_11
CTAATAGCCGGCGTGGTGCTGGTGGGGCGACAACAACTCCTGCCAAAAAAGGCGGCCGTGATTGGCGGGGTGGCTGACGTTTGGCTAACGCCGACGACTCAAACGGCGGAGATCGGAGGTAGTGATTTTACGGTGGATTTGATGATGAATACCGAAGGCGTACCAGTGTCCACCATCCAGGTGGTGCTTGAATACAGCTATGATGGCGATCTCAACCGGCCGCCTCTAGAAATGCTGTTACCAATTCAAACCAACCCGCTTTTTCAGGGTGGAGGCTGGAGTATTCCCATTAAAAATTATACCTATCAGAATGGGACGGCTCGGCTGGAAATTGCAATTCTTAACACCACTATCAGTGGCTTTTCCAGTACCGAAGATACCTTACTGGCTTCCCTGACTTTTACCGCCAATTCTGCCGGAACCATTGAAGTTAACGTCATACCCGAGGAAAGCCGGATCAGTCAGAAATCAACTAATGAGGACATTTTGGGCATACCCAGCAACCCGGTCGGAACTTATACGGCGGGAGCTGGCGGCGGGGCGACTCCGACTCCAACGGCAACACCGACAATAGAGCCCACGCCTACGCCAGGAGTAACTCCTACGCCTACGCCAGGAGTAACTCCTTCGCCGACCCCGACACCGACCGCCACACCCACATCGACCCCAACAGCAACACCCACGGCCACGCCAACACCAGGAACTGGAGGAGGAGGGGCCCAGCTGGTGGTGAGCCAACCGAAAAACGGAGCAGTGATTGCCGACACCACTCCTACCTTCTCTGGAACAGCGGTGGCGGGAGCCAGCCTGTCGTTCTCGGTGGAGTCGCCTGACCCAGTGACCGGGTCGGCGACGACCAATAGCAGCGGTTCCTGGTCATGGACGGTACCTACGCCTTTGGCGGAAGGGGCTCATACGGCCACGATTATTGCCCAGTCTTCGGCCGGCGGTTCGACGGCGACAGTTAGCTTTACGATCGATACTGATGCAGCTGAATTACCCCGAGCCGGCTGGTCGATTCCGACATTATTAATCTTAGGCTTTGGATTGATGCTTCTTGGAAGCGGCGTGGCCCTGATCCGGTACTAAAAAGAGGTTGTGACCTGTTGAGGCAGAATTGAACTGTCCTCAATGGTTTACCCTCCTGCCTCAAGTTGGAGCCCTTCCGCAGGATCGAACTGCGATCAACGGTTTACAAAACCGTCGCTCTGCCATTGAGCTAGAAGGGCTTAAGGCTCCTGCGGACAGGCAAAACCGCACTTCTACCAGAGCTTGTTTACCCTGAGCACTTCGATTAACTAAGTGTAAACGAAGTCGAAGGGTCAAATCTTTCAATGGACTGCCGTTTAAGCTTACATCGGCGTCAATTCTTCACCCTTTAAACGACTTAAAGTAATTGTATCACGAGTCCAGAGGAGAACTACGGTTGCGGGATTACTTCTAAAAGCATGACGGCTTGGGGAGGGAGGTTCAAACTGGCAGCCAAAGGGCTGTCGGCGGTAACGGTGATGGCATTGGTGACGGTTCCCCCACCAATGAGGCTTTGGCGGAGTTGGTAGGTGCCGGGATCGAGTTGGTCGATGACTAGGGGTACTTCTTCGCGGTGACGATTCAGCGGGTCGTAGTTGACAACGACTAGGTTAATTATTCCCTGGCTATCTTGGGCAGCCAGAGCTTTCACCCAGGTGCCTTCGCCCTTGACCGTTAATTGTTCACCTTCCAAGCGGTTCAAAAAGCGTAAAGCATCAAAGCGGGGTTTGACAAAACCACCAGTTTCTGGATGGGTGATAATACCCCAGCGCCCCCAAAAAGGTTGAGCGGTGGGCGAGGGGCCATCAACAATTTCAAAAGTATAGAGACGGTCAACTCTGCCCCAAAGCACACGGGTGACGGCCACCAGATGGGCTGCGGCAAAAGTGGTGTCGTAGACCGGATCGACTTCGCTCGTCGGGCCGACTTCGGTAACGTAGAGTTGAACGCTTCCGGCTAAACTCGGGTAGCGCTCCAGGACGGCCCGAACCATCTCAATATCATTTTGGTAATCTTCGATAGCTCTACTGTAGCGGTGCCAAGAGAGGAAGTTGAGACGGAGATTTTCGGTTTCAGCGGCGTTAAGAAAAGAATCGAGCCAAGCCGGATAGGCGCCGGTAAGAGCGGGGCCGCCGAAGCGAAAGGGTTGGGCTCCCTGAACCCGGCCGGCACCGATAGCAGCGTAACGATAGAGGTTTAAGTAGTTTTTGCGGCCGTGAGTTGACCACTTACCGAAGAGGTCGGGTTCGTTCCAGACTTCATAGGCGACATTGGCAAGGTTCAAATCTTTAGAATAATGCTCAATGGTGCGCTGGACCACCAAAGCCCAATCATTCCAATCGCGGGGGGCGTCGGTAATATCGCCGCTACTAATGGCCGGTGGCATATAAGATAGAGATAACATGGGGGTGGCGCCTAAACGGGTGATGGTATTGATAATGTCGTCAAGGCGCGTCCAGTTGAAGGTAAGGTTGCCGCTTTGATCTTTGGCGACGACGTCGTAGCCGCTTAAAACGTGGTCGAGGCGGATTGTTTCCGCCTCAAGAGAGCGAAGCTTCGGCTCAATCGGCGTCAACATGTTGGTAGTTAAATCTTCGCCGCCTTGGGCTAAATGGCGCCAAATGGGGACGCGGCGAGTCATGGGGGTTTTGGAGAGGACGACCAGGTTGGCCGATTCGCCGGTGGCTTCGGAATACAGATGGTAGATCTCGGCGCGCTGAAAATATATAAGCGAGACAATCAAACCAAAAGTAACAACAAGGAGAGAGGTTATGGGGCGGGAGAAATGACGCATGAAATTAGCTTAACGAAAACAAGTTGTTGATGCAATTATCAGAAAGAGTCAAATTTTTATCTTCGGGAAAAGTTCTGGTCGATTTCTAATGGTTTATAACTAGTAACTAATTAGTTCAGATTAAATAATTTTAATTGATAAATAGATAATTAATGTCTTGATATTATTTGTTGAGTTCTGGTTGAGAAGTATGTTCCTGAAGCACTGACAGTACACTTTGGTACTCATGCAGTCTTTCAGGTTCAAGGCCCTCTAAATAGTTTATTGTTTCCTGAAGGAAAGCGGTTTGAGCTAAGGCCGTTTGCCCTCTTACCCAATCTTTAACATTTTGATCGACTATGGAACTCCTTCTTTCTTGCGAAAATAATCCTTCGGGGATACAGGCAATGAGGTTTTTTCCAACTAAGCCGATAAATTCTCGGATCCCCGGCATCCTTAGATATTGCCTATTTGCCTCTTCATACAATTGTGCCAATGGGTCGAACTCGGCGCTAACGAGATTAATCAGGTCTACCGTTACGCGCGGGTCTAATCTCCATTCTTGAGCCCTCTGTACGAAAATTGCCCTAAGTCTATTTTCTTCTGTTACCTTTTCGCTATCAACATTAGTCATGCTTGCCTTATTTAGCAATCATCGAACGATTTCTGCAGTTTTATTGTATCAAATTATGTGGGTTCAGCTGATTTTCGCTTATATATCCCAAAATATGCTATATTACTGGCATAATAATTAATGATTTGGAGGAACTATGCCTTCGCTAGCTGAAAGCCTAGAAGGTTTAAAGTCAATATACCAAAATCCCGACCGACCTACTCCTTTTATTATTGATGAGCAAGCGTTTCTGGAGCTTGAAGGGTTAGCTAGAAATCATTTACTTCCCTTCTTGCAGGAAGTCAATGATACTCTCCTTAATCAAAGGGGAAGATTTGGTGAGAAGCGATACGCAAGTCGTTCAGGGAATAATTTAAAAGCTGGCATTGAGTTATCATGGGACCACAACGGGCCCGCTGGCAAAAGCCTTGAGTTAGGCGTTTGTGATGGTTCGTTTCAGCAAATATATGAGATAACTGGTCGAGGCATACCCACTATTTTTACTTCTATGAAGGATATGGATGGAGCTGATAATCCAGCTTGGCAAAAAGGAGTGCAAGAGCGTATCGTCGAACTGTTAGAAACTCATCCTGATTGGTTAACTTTTAATGGGTGATTTACCTGCTTGGCAAGCAAAAGGGTTAAGCTGAAGTTGGCAGGCTGGCGGAGAATCCTTCGATTTTACTTGGGACAGGGGTTAGAAGTTTTTTTGCAGATAGAAAGGTAATTTAACTACGGTTGCTGAGGGTTGACTAACTGATAGAATGACATTTCGTCTTCACCGCCGATTTCCCATTGAGCTTCCAACCCGTCCGAAGCAGAATTTAAGAAAGAGGGTGCAGCAAAGGCTTGAAATAAAGCGCTGGTAATGCCTACAGTTGTTAAAGCATTCATGACAATGTCAGTAGGAATTATTGTGCCTTCAACTAATGAGTATCCCAGCGCTTCTAAGATAGCTCTAAACTGTTGCGCTCGTTGGTGGCCTTCCTCGGTAAGCCCGCCCCAAGACATATCTTTATACTCTGGTTGAGTCATAAACCTCAGACAACGTTTAGTATACCATCCTGACTTATTTTAAATTTAGTCCAGGAAGAACCCGCGCTAATAATTCTGACCCAAAATCAGTAGAACCCAGATTGTAAAAAATCTCTGTTAATTTATCAATGTCTCCATCGAACTCGCCCGTTGATGGATCGATTCCCTGAACTAACTCGTTGACAGCCATTGTTACCAGGGCTCTTTCAAACTGGGCTGTCACTAATTCGTCGTCGACTGGTTTTCCTTCCTGTTGCCATCCATGTCCGACCAGATATTGCTCGTCGGTTCCGGCAGTATAACCACTGAAATATCTCTGATAATCAGGTGTTATACGATTAGAAGCGACATTTTGGAGCGCTACTGAGGGTGCTTCTTCGTCAATGAAATCCGATTTCTGTATGCCTAAAAGACAGGCTCTTTGGGCAAGTGGAAAATATTCTTGCGGGGAAATTTGACTTAATTGTTGTCTTATAGCTTCGCGCGGATTATTTACCATATGCCCTCTTCTGGACAGAAAATGCTTTGATGAAGGGATTTTAACACGACAACCAGTAAAGTCAATGTTATGGGACTTTGTGGAGGCTGGTGGAGGTGGGCTGGTTTAATATACCTCGTCGTGAGAGCCGATTCGCAAACAATAAAGCTGGTTACCTTCCCAGTGAAGGATAATCCGAAGATCTTCTGTTACCGATACTGACCAATTTTGACTGCCGGAAAGTTTATGGAGCCGCAACGAGGGATGGCGGATGGATTTTTGCAGATGCTTTAAGGTTGTCGTGAGTTTCGGTTTGAGTGAAGGTTTTTGTTTGACTAATTTTTTGACCTGTCTCTGAAAAGCCGCAGAAAGGATAAGCTCGTGCATACGATTTTAGAGGCTTTCAATATACTTATCTACCTCAGGGGGGGATTTGAGAATGACTGCTTGTCCTTTTTTAACCTCTTCTTTCGCTTGCTGTGCCCAGATATCATATTGGTTTTTCTCAATCACCCGACGAAGGGCATCGCGGACCAAGTCGCTAAAAGACACGTAATGCCCTTGTTTAATAAGGGCTTGCGCTTGAGATTTCAGCTGGTCCGGAAGAGAAATGTTGATGGTATTCATACAATGAATATACAATATTTATACATGGAAATCAAGCATTCTGTTTTTGTCTATTTGTGAACGGGGATGAGTGTATTAAAAGATATCGGTGTGGGCTGGCGGAGGAGGTTAGAAACTATTTTTTGTAACTTTGGTACACGAGAATTCCGGTTATGATGGCTAATAGGTAAGCAACAATAGCTAAAGTGGTGGTAATCATCCTATTTCTTCCTCAAAAAGAATAACCAAATTGCTAGTAAAACCAAACTGCTGACGATGGCGGCAAAATAAAAGGTGTTGGCAAAATTCCATTCAATCATGATTTGACTCCTTTGACCAACGATAACGAAACCAATGTAAACAGCACTGACATACCAAGACCTAAGACCACAAAACTGACAAGCTCGCTTAACGTTTTCGGTCTCACGAGTAAAGGAGAAATGATGCCGGCGGAAAACCAGGCAACAGCTAAATTTCCGAGAATTTCTGAAGCTTGTTTAAGTTGACCAATTGATAACTTAACCATCAGCTCTATATTAATACGAATAGGCTGTATTGGTCAATATAGACTATAGGTCTTTGTGCAGGCTGGTGGATGATGTTAGAAATTATTTGGGGTTGTTCTGAAGCTGTTCTTGGATTGCTTGAAGAACACCCATTTCCAATCCAGATACCTCTTCTTTGGCTTCTTTGGATTTTTCTAGTACTTCCTGCAGACTATCTAATAAACTTGTCACGCTTCTTGGAAAGACCACCTTTTCCATATAATTATCAAATATTTGGCCGGTCGCTTGCCGACCAACTTCGGTTTCAAATGGACCGGGACTGGCAATAAAATGTTTCAACAATGCTTTAGGCAATATTCTGAGCGTATCACAAAGGTTAGGGGTAGTACTTGCAAAAGCTCTGTTTCCCGCTTCAGGATAACGTTCAATTAAACCAATAAGAGCACCAGTCTGAAAACCATCTAATTCATACTTTTGTGCAACTTCTAATAACCATTCCCGGAGTTTCTGATCTTTCTGGTTATTTTCAACAGACATGGGAAACATAGATGGCTTGGAGATAATTATTTATCTTAACTGATGGATTATAGCATATTAGAATTACCAGATGAATTGCACCATATCTAACGAATTCATCTATATCGGTGCTGGGGATAGTCCCGCAGAGCGGGATTTCGCGCTATTAGAAAATCGTTGAGCTCAAGATTCCCTTCTCCGGCTAAGCCGGATCAGGGTAAACGAACCAAAGAGGTTCTCTCTAACATTCACAAGCACAAAAAGAGTCGGCACATGGCCGACTTTTTTGTGCTGGGGATAGGATTCGAACCTATGTAGGCTTACGCCAGCAGTTTTACAGACTGCCCTCGTTGTCCGCTTGAGTACCCCAGCCTACACCATTATTGTAACAAAACCTCTATCTCTAGGAAGTAGGTCTTTACAGTTTAAGAAGATTACTTTGACTCACTACAATTTTATATAATATTGTAGTGCAGTGCTCCAATCGTCTGCTGAAATTTCTTGACTTTTCTGTCTCTTTCTTTTTGACGAAAAGTGTTAGTCGTATTTAGAAGGATATTTGCGGTGGAGCGTGTCCCCAATTGTAGCTGCCAGGTCTTGCCAGAATTGGGCGACAGTTTCGTCTTTGATGATTTCATTGAGGACACGGCGAAAGCCTTCACCCTTTAAACTCAACCAGTCTTTAACCTTAGAAACAGTTGGGGGTGAGACTTTGAGTGTTTCGCAGATGTCAGTGTAGCCGTAGCCTTTGTGGAGCATAAGGGCAATGGCGAGACGTTTGGCGATAATGACTTTTTCCGTCGTGGTAAATAAATCATTCAAAAACTCTTGGACTTTACCCGGAGAAGTGCATTTGGTGAAGGCGCTCCAGAGCATTTCAAACATCCTCTTTTCGATTTCCGGTTTGACTTTTCTCTTGGAAACTTGAGCCATACCTGTCCCTTCACTATGATATTATAGATACCTATGGGTAGAGCCCGTGGTCCTCTGTAACGCTTTCGGCTGGCGTCGAAATATTTTTAAGGATTCAACCACGGCTAGAAGCCGTGGTATTCTCTATCTTGTTATAAAATAATATAGTACGAGTTTACGACTTAAAATTAAGTAGTCAACCGTTAGTTGCTCGCCTGCTTAATGGTACTTGGGAAGGATTGGCCCGGACCTCCCTGCACTTTTTTACCTGGAGCCGTTGACCAGGAGTGAATTCTTCGACTTTAGTTCGACTGGTTCGATTTCATTCACCACAAGTTTACTCACCGTTCGCTCAGGACAGGGCCGGTGTCTTGTGAGCCGAGATCGGGAATTGAACCCGAGACCTCACTGAAAATATGCAAATAATATTTATTATTTATGAGCCGTCGATGGGAATCGGACCCATGACCTAGTACTTACCAAGTACTCGCTCTACCACTGAGCCACGACGGCAAAAATTAACTGCTCATAAAGCATATTTTTAGTGCTGCTTTACCAACTGAGCTACAACGGCAATTACCGATTCTCCAGGCAAACCAGAGCCATATTACCAGACCAAGTGGCTGTCTGCAACGCTAAATTGACAATTTTGATATAATACCGTCAACTTTATCAATTGCTGGTTAAACTATGTCTTTTGAATCTTTGCACAACTTTCCCTACGATCCAGATTTATTTACAGATGAAAGGTTACGGGATTTGTTAACTGGTCGAGAAGATAGCTATGGATCCAATTATTTGTTGTTGGCAGCTCAAAAACTTCAAAGAGGAGACACCCATCAATTTGCTAGAAATTTAACCGCTGCGGTTATGGAACTTGGGATGTTATTGACTCCACCTGCACCAACTGATGAGTTGGTAAGAGAAGCACGATGGCCAATTCCTGAAAAAGTCATCGCTCATAGACGGACGGTTGAACGAAGTTTTTATGAGACCATTGACAGAGTAAGCTCAGATGTGGCTATGTTGCTTCGCTCACTAGCCCAAGCCGGAGGCTATCAACCACAAGAAGGTCTTACTCCTGAAGAAGAACTGAGAGACATCGAAAACTTTGCCACGACTTTACTCCAGGGAAAATAAATATCCATGTCATTTCCGTTTCAATCTCCGAATCATCGGCTGTTGCCACGTTGCTTCCTCATTGACTTTTTCCGATAAAAGTTGACTTATCGGTGGAAAAAATACCTATGAAGATGCCCCACAAACGCGGTGTGAGAGTAGCTTTCCCCGGACGAATCCAGGTGGGTGACCTCTCACCTACTCCACGGAGTAGGCGAAGTAGGTCTCCCTAAAAAAAGCGACATTGTGGAGGAAAATCTTCCTCTCCTTTCCGCCGTTTGTAGGGCACTATTATTCTAGCATGAAAAATCAAGGGGGTGTCAAGGGAGGATAACTAGACCAGCGGCTTGGGCTGCTTCACGCAGAATGTCAACGTGAGCGGTGATGGTTAGGTCTTGCCCTTGCTCGGTAGCTTCCCTCAGAGCTATGGCGTAACTGAGTAAGCCGGCTTGAGTGACTAGCCCAAAAAACTCTTGCCCAAAATTGCTCGCACTCCATGAGAGGAGATATTCTAATTCCCCCATCCTTACAGCTGTGTCCGGTGTTTGAGCGGTCATGCCTGTCCTCCATAGTTACTAATTATATCTACGCCAAGTCTGACTTGGCCGATGTTACTGACGTAATTAATTAAGATTGAGCGTTTTCAGATAGTCTTTGAATTCCGGGCCGATGTCGGGCCGGTCAAGGGCGAATTCGACGGTGGTTTTCAAGTAGCGCAAAGGGTCACCAGTAGTCAACCAGGTACCTTCAATGGGGGCGACCAGGACTTTTCCTCCAGAGTGGGCGTATTCTTCAATGGCGTCAGTCAGCCAAAGCTCATTGTCTTTGCCTAACTTTTTGGCCTCATAGTTATTCCAGAGAATACTGATAATTTTAGGGTTTAAGATGAAGCGGCCGTATTGAGCCAGCTTGGAAGGGGCTTTCTTCGGCTCTGGTTTTTCGACAATTGATTCGACGACGTTAGTAGTGCCTGGTTTCAACTTAACAATACCGTAGCGTTTAACTTCTTCGGAGGTAACTTCTTGGGCGCCTAAGATAACGGCGGCGGGGTTGTCGCGCCAAAGCCTTAGTAGCTGCTTGACTGCCGGAACCTCAGCCTTGACCAAGTCGTCACCCCACATAAAAATGAAGGACTCGTTTTTGTCGATTAAGTCTTTAACGGCCAAGAGGGGGGTACCGTTGCCATAAGGAAAGTGTTTGCGTTGCCTGACATAGACGATGTTGGCCATTTGGGAGACACGCTGGACTTTTTTTAAGAGGTCGAGCTTGCCGTTGGCCCTAAGCTGCATTTCCAGTTCGACGTTAGAGTCAAAGTGGTTTTCCAGTACCGACTGGCCAAAACGGGTGACTAAAATGACGTTTTCGATGCCGGAATCAACACATTCCTCGACCAGATACTGGATGACGGGCTTGTCGATGATGGGCAGCATCTCTTTGGGTGAATTCTTGGTGGCGGGAAGAAAACGAGTGCCGTAGCCGGCAACGGCGATGACGGCTTTAGTGACTTTGGGTTTTTTGGCCATATATTCAATAATCAATAAGCAAAGAGCAGAAAACAATATTTTTGAGGTAACAGCCCCTATATTGTAGCGCGGTGATAATGGTTGTCAAACTCTTCTACCCACTCAGGGCAAGTCCTTCCCTCAAGCTGGTGAGCTTGATTGTTGAACGGAAGAGAGTAACCGGTTTAGAATGAAAGGGTGAGACTCAAATATCTCTTCTTTTTACTCGTCTTAGTGGCTTTCGTAGGATCTGTTGTTTTTTTTCTTAAAGATGCATTATTTCACCGGAGTAAAGCTCCACGAGAGGCTCGGGAGTTAACTTCAAAATTACTAAACCTTTCCCGGCGGTATTCACGGCCGTCACTTTTGACCGGTAAACAACCGGATCTTAATGAAGTGGTGGCTACGGCGACTCAGCGCAAGGAAGAGCTGTTAAGAGTTATTGAAGACAATCCCCAAGCTTTTCTGGAGACGGCTTTGACTGCCGATCAACTGGCCGATGTTCCTCAAGAAATTAAAGACCGGGGTTTGGTGGAAAAAACGGTACAAACCCAAGGAAAGCTGGCTGTTATCGTCATAGACGATCTTGACAAACAGCAGGAGAAACTGGAGTTTTACCTGGATGAACCAACGACGGAAACGGTGGAGTATCAATTACATTTTGCCAGTAATGAACCGGAAATGTTGTTGACTGATACGCAAGTGGCGGCTTCGGGAAAGGCGCTGGGGAATGAATTGGTACTGGCTACTGGAGGGAACCAAGATTTGCAGGTCGTTACTCAAGCTCTCTTAACTGAACCGGGGGTGACTGAGCGGTTTGCGGTGATTATGTTTAATTTTATGAACGATCATAGCCAACCAATGACGCCAACTGATATTCATAGGCGAATGATTGATGACACTGATTCCATGCGAGCTTATTATTTGGAAAACTCTTATGGCGCTATAGAAAATATGACTGCTGATGTGTATGGGTACTTCACCATTCCGTACGAAAAAAATACCGGTTACTGCGATTCTTACACCTGGGCAATAGCTGCAGATGCAGCCGCCTTTCAAAGTGGAGTCAATATTACCTCCTACTCTCGAAGGGTGTACGTTTTCCCTGGACCTAACA
>MHDE01000012.1:12215-12441 GCA_001803465.1 Microgenomates group bacterium RIFCSPHIGHO2_01_FULL_45_11
GGGTAATCCGTCGCGAATGTGGATGCCGGGAAATAGTTATACACCGATCTTGTCGCACGAATTTGGACATAATTTGGGGCTGGGTCATGCCAGTTTTTTGCAGTGTTCACCCGGATATAGTGGTTCTCCCCTAGAAAATGTGGATTGTCCCTCTTCTGAGTATGGAGATCCTTTTGCTATCATGGGGTGGTCTCAAACTCATGATCATTTTAAAGCGGTTCATAAA
>MHDE01000012.1:12451-21476 GCA_001803465.1 Microgenomates group bacterium RIFCSPHIGHO2_01_FULL_45_11
TAGAAACAAGCGATGGAGTTAAAGCAGTACAGATAGACTTACCCCAATCTGTTTATTCCTATTATCTGTCGTATCGACAACCAATCGGGGTGGATGCTGATTTGCCACCGGCAATAACCAATGGGGCTCAGCTACATGCCACGCCTTATGACGTTTATGCTGGCTCACGTTCTTTTCTTATAGATGTCAATCCCCCACCGTCGTTGCGTAGTGACGCACAAACATCAACTTTTGAAGATGGCGATGTGTTCACTGATCCAGTTCAAGGAGTAACCATCACCCAACTATCCCATTCCAATACTGAGGTAAATCTTAATGTGCAATTAAACTATACCGGCTGCAGGATTAATAGCCCAACTGTGGAAATTTCTCCGTTTTCTCAATCGGCAGTGCTTGATCAAACGGTTACTTATACCGTGACCGTTACCAACACTGACTCCCCAGATTGTTCTGCTAGTACCTTTTATGTCTATGGATATTACTATCAAATGGACCTGAATATGGATCCTAACGAATTCTCGTTGCACCCACAAGAATCAAAAACAATTACTGTTACTATTCTTGTTCCTCCAGAATCTAATCTTTCCTTAGGTTCTCACACGGTTGATTTTTATACCAGGGGAAACGATGATGGCCGCCATTCTGCTCACACAACGTTTGACTTTGTTTTAACTGGTAGCTTGGGACAAGTAGCTATTAATCCCGGCAGTATTGATACTACCGTTGGTCTTCCCCCTACCCAATTGTCGGCCTTGGCATACGATGAGTACAGTCGACCAATCTGGAGTGGGGTAAGTTATGAGTGGGGAATGAGTTCGGACAACACGGTGGGCACCGTCCAACCTGATTACAATATAGCCAGTTTCCTGCCGCTTAATCCCGGTAGTGGTGATTTATGGGTAATCGCCCGTTACGGGAACGACTTTAGTATCGGGTCGATTCGGGTGACTGTCGCTCCCTCGAATACTCCCCAGCCGTCGGTAGCACCGCCGCCCTCAGCATCAGCCTCACCGACAGGCGCCGAACCGGACCTTGACGGCGATAATGATATGGATGTTAAAGATGTACTTGAATTGGTAGCGGCACTTGTCTCCCAGTCAGAGAGAGCGGATCTGAATAATGACGGAAACGTTGATGTGTTTGATTTTGCCGTGTTGGTGGCTCGGTTCGGACGCTGAAGCAGACAGAAACAATAGCTATGGAAGGGTTTCCTCAACCGGCTTTTTGTGTTACAATCTGATTATGGACATTAAAAAGTCCCTCACTGTGAGGGATAATTTTTTGGTTGCTTATTTACGACAAGTTAAAGAAGAGCTTATTAAAGTAAGCTGGCCGACCCGTCATGAAGTGACCCGCTTAAGCTGGATAGTGATTCTGACTAGTTTGCTGGTAGGGCTGGTGGTAGGCGGTTTTGATTACATCTTTACAAAACTGATGGGTTTTTTGATTGGTTAGTTATGGCAAAGAAACGCAAAAAAGCAGAGGTGTTACCGGCTCCACCAGAGGAAAAGGAAGCTGATGGTCAGGAACTGACCGCTTTACAAGAAAATCACCTGATCATTACCGAGACCGAGACGGATGCAGCCGCTTGGTATATTGTGCACACCTATTCTGGTCATGAATACCGGGTGGCTCATACCTTGGTCCAGCGGGTCAAGACCATGAAGCTAACGGACAAAATCCTGGAAATTCTCATTCCGACGCAAGAGAAAATTATCATTAAGCGTGGCAAGAAACAAACGGTTCGGGAAAAGATTTTTCCAGGGTATCTTTTGGTCAAAATAGTGCTTGATGACGATTCTTGGCTGGCGGTCAGAACCACGCCCGGAGTGACCGGTTTTGTCGGCGTTGGCAATAAACCGACTCCCCTGCCTCCCCAGGAAGTGGAAACGATTCAGAAATTCATGACCATGGAAACTCCCAAGTACAAAGCCAGTTTTTCTGTCGGCGAGGCTGTAAAGATTGTGGAAGGGCCGTTTGCTGATTTCTTAGGGATGATTGATTCTATTGATGAATCCAAAGGGAAAGTGAAAGTGCTGGTGTCGATTTTTGGCCGGGAGACGCCGGTGGAACTCGATTTTCTTCAGGTGCAAAAGATTTAAGGCTGTGGGCGTATTTAGGTTAAATTATGAGCGTGGACGGGTCCGAACCCAGAGATTATAAGCCTACGTTACCAGAACAACTTATTAGCTGGTTAAAGTATTTACCTGAAGGCTTGACCGTAATGGGTCTAGTGGTATTGGGTGTAATTATTAGACCGATATTTCCTGAAGATGAGGTCGATTCTGGGGAAGATTTGACGGACGGCGAACCAAAAGGCTAAAGGGCTAACCAAACTAACTAAGGATAGGTTGACACTGATCCCGCCTTTTTCTATGCTAGCTATAATGAGACAAACTTTCCCAACCTTCTTTAAATGGGCAGCAATAATGTTTAATTCCTGGCGGCAGATCAGCTTCTCAAAAAAAACTAGCCTCGTTTATGTAGTGCTTTTAGTCGTGAGTTTACCTTTCGGTGTTAAGGGTGCTCAACAGCAACAAGCGCTGGTGTCTCAAGCCAACTACCAATTGTCAATGGCTCCGGTTGATGGCGATAGCTTAATTACGCCTAAAACAATACCTATCTTGGGGGGGTGCGTGGTGGGCGGGTGTAATAGTGAACTGTGCGTGGCTGCCGGTGGCGGTCCAATAGAGTCGGTCTGCTTTTACCGGGAAGAATATGCCTGTTACCGGACTGCCAAATGCGAAGTACAAGTTAACGGTCATTGTGGCTGGACAGGAACTGACGAACTGCGTACGTGCCTAGCCGGCGGTGGCATAGTCGAAAATCCAGCCCTGCCTTCCCCGGTTCCGACCAGGACACCGCCGCCAAGCCCGGCTCAAGCTTCTCCCCTACCGCAACCAAGTCCGGCTGCCATTTCGCCTAACGACGACACGCCGGTAATTGTGACTCAATCGCTCCCAGAAGGAGTGGTGGGAAAGAACTACGCGGCAGTGGTGACGGCATACGATGATGACACGGAAGCGAATCTGACTATGATTGCCCAAGGATTACCGCCGGAAGTTGAATTGACGGGCTGCCAACAATATCAAGAATTGAGCCGGGCGATGATTAAGTGTCGGCTGCGGGGAATGATGAGTCAAGTGGATGAGTATCCAGTCACCGTCATGGTCAAGGATGAAGTCAATCTGTTGGCCTCCCGGAATCTTAAATTAACGGCCCGGTCAGGTCCAGAGGATGGTCAAAAACCTTGGTGGCAGAATTGGTTTCAGTCCTGGTGGCGATGGTTGTTCCCGCTGTGATACAATAAGCCAATTCTCTCGTTCCCAACAGAATGAGTAATGAGTAGAAAATAAGGAGTAATGAATAGTAGACATTATTTCCTACTTTCTATTCATTATTTTCTCAAAACGTATGGCTAAAAAGATAAAAATCGTGTTGAAACTTAATCTGCCGGCCGGGGCGGCTAATCCGGCACCGCCGGTAGGGCCGGCGCTTGGACAGCACGGTGTTAACATTATGGAATTTTGTAACGCCTATAACGAGGCGACTAAAGATAAGCGGGGTCAGGTAATTCCGGCGGAAATTACCATCTACGAAGACCGTACCTTTACCTTTGTGACTAAATTGCCACCGGTTTCGGAGTTAATTAAGCAGACGCTCAAACTTAAGAAGGGCAGCGGCAAGCCACCGGCGGAAATAGTGGGGACGATAACGAAAGAGCAAATTAAGACGATTGCGGCCCAAAAACTTAATGACCTCAATACTACCAACTTGGAGTCGGCGATGAGGACAGTGGCGGGAACTGCAAAAAGTATGGGGGTAAAGGTAATTTAAAGTGTAAAATGCAAAATTCAAAATTAATTTTTGGTTTTTAACTTTTAATTTTTAATTTGAGCGACTTTAGGAGCGATTGTGGGCCAGCACCGAATTACTACCATTGATTTGACGACGGAAGCCGCTGACGAGAAGCGACCGAGCAAAAAAGTGGTCGAGGCAGTGGAGGCCGAAACGGCCGAAGCAGCCAAAAAGCCTAGACGGAAGAAAGTCCGATCGAAGCGCTACCAACACTTACGGGGTATGGTTGACCGGACAAAAACCTATCCTTTAGCGGAGGCGGTGGCGCTGGTAAAAAAGACAACTTACGCCAAGTTTGGCGGCAGCATTAGGGCAGATGTGGTTTTGACAGATAATAAGCTACAGACAGAAATAGCCTTCACCCACCCGACGGGTAAGAAGATCAAGGTGGCAATCGCCAGTGAGACGCTATTAGACGAGGTGGAAAAAGGGAAGCTTGATTTTGATATTTTAGTAGCCTCCCCGGAAATGATGCCCAAAATCGCCAAGCTAGCCAAAATTCTGGGGCCTAGAGGGTTAATGCCTAACCCGAAGAACGGCACGGTGACGGCCAAACCGGAAGAGAAGAAAAAGGAATTGGAGGGGGGGAAATTAATGGTGCGAACAGAAAAGAAAGCTCCTCTCATGCATACAGTGGTGGGGTCAGTGGCGATGAAAGAGGGAGAACTAGTAGATAATGTGACGGCGCTAATTAAGGCTGTTAACGCGCGTAAAATTAGCAAATTGGTTTTGTCGGCGACGATGTCACCCGGAGTAAAGGTGGATGTTTCAGAGTTTATCGCCATAAAGAATTGAAGTGATACTCGAATG
Source organism: Microgenomates group bacterium RIFCSPHIGHO2_01_FULL_45_11 (assembly GCA_001803465.1). Lineage (GTDB taxonomy): Bacteria > Patescibacteriota > Microgenomatia > UBA1400 > 2-01-FULL-45-11 > 2-01-FULL-45-11. The sequence continues at coordinate 17,120 of MHDE01000012.1, forward strand.
GCTTACCAAACGAGTTAATTTTTCTATTTTGTTACTGGACTTATTGGGATAAGTTTCTATAATGGAGCTTCAATTTAGTTTAGGCTGACCGCAACCGGAGGCGTAACTTTAGGTGGATGAGAGTGGAATTAAGTCGCCTTCAATCTGAACGATTAGCGCTTGCTCCTCTCCGATTACCTCTAGGGTTGGGTATCGGTATCTTTTTATTTCTGGTCATCAGTTTGGGTAAGTGGTTAATCGCCCAAGCTCAATTAGGCGATGTCTTGTCTGCCGCTGATTCGGCACAAGTAATTTTATCTTTGATTCCCTCACAACCGACGGTTGGCCCTTTGGAGGAATTTAGTATCGATGTGGTGGCCCATCCGAATGGACAACAAGTAGCGGCTGCCCAAGTGCAGTTGACGTTTGATGAAACACTTTTTGAGGTGACTTCGCCAACGCCGTTTACCCTGGGTGATTATCACACCTTGATATTGCCTAACTGCAGTGGCGGTTTGACTCCTCCCTGCCCGGCGACGAGTTCGGCCACTTTGAATTCTTCCTTTATCGTAGTTGGGGTCAATTGTACTGATGAGGCGGGTTGTCAACTGCCGCCGACTGATAGGCCGTTTCGACTGGCCCGGCTACATTTGCGCGCTAAAGAGGCCGGTGTGGGCCGGGCAAGTTTCAGTTTGGAAACTTTGATTGCGAGCGATAGCGCTACTCAAGTGGCAGCAGTGGGTGCGGAGACCGATGTCCTGGCCGGGATATCGGGCACGGCGGTAAGTTTGCCACCCTGTGCACTCAATTTTGATTTGACTGCCGATGGCAGAGTGGATGTGGTCGATGTGATGCTCGTCGCTTCCGCCTGGAATCAGGCGCCGGGAACGAATGGTTATGATGGCCAATTTGACTTGGATGCCGACAACGATATTGACGTGGTCGACATTCAAAATATTGCCAACGGCTGGGGAGGAACATGTCCTTAAAAAAGATCCTCAAATGGCTAGTCTTCACCGGCTTAACCGGGATGATCGTTTTGGTCAGACTGCCGGGCCGGGCACAAACGGCGACCACGGTGGCGGTGACCCCTGCCAGCCAAAACGTCTTTGTCGGTGATTCGGCAACGGTAACCATTGAGGCCACGACCGAAATAGGCCTGGGAGCGTACCAGTTTGATTTGAGGTTTGATCCGACAATACTTCAAGTGACCGGAGTCAATGACGGCGGTTTCTTGGGGTCAACCAGTCGATCGGTGGTGCCGTTAACGCCGATAATTGATAACTTAAGCGGTCAAGTGACGGTGGGGGCGGTAAGTTTTGGCAGTAACCAGGGACCGACGGGAACGGGAATTTTAGTTAACCTGACCTTTTCGACTGCGGCAACTGGTACCAGCCCGCTGGCCCTAACCAATGTCACCCTGACCCAAACTGATGCCACCGTCATACCGGCCACTAGCTCGGATGCAACTTTGACGGTCGCGGAGCTGATACCGTCGCCACTGCCCTCGAGTGAACCGACTCCCCTACCGACGCCAACGCTGGAACCGAGTCCATCGCCTGCGCCTTCGCCGACGCCAACCAGTCAGCCGTCACCCACACCCACGGTTGAACCAAGCCCGACGCCGATAATAAGTCCCGAGCCGACTGCCACGCCGATTGCCAGCCCTTTACCCTCTGCTTCGCCTTCACCACTACCAACGCCAACATTGACGCCAACGCCTTCCCCGACGCCTAGCGGTGAATTGACGGCTAGGTTAAGTTTTCGTCCAGTCAATCCTTTAGTGGTGGTCGATAGTGAAATTAAGATAGCGGTGGATTTCTCCACTGAAACGGCGGTGACCGGAGTGGATGTGGTGGTAATGTTTGACCCGCGCAAATTGACAGCAGAAAGAATTGAGGATAATCATTTATTTCCGGTAACACCGTTGGCCGAGATTAATAATGGCAATGGGGTAATTCGCTTTTCTCAAGTAACCAACGTGGGCAGTCCTTTTAGCGGGGCGGGAACTCTGGCGAATTTAATCTTTACTCCGAAAACAGAGGGAGAGATGCAATTGGCTTTTGATTATACGGCCGGTTCTAAGGCTGATTCGAATGCCATTGCCGCAGCTTCCGGGCAGGATATTTTGGCTCTACCCGAACCACTACTGCTAACAGCAGTCGAACCGGCAGACCTAACCTTGACGTTAACGACGCCGTCGGAGAGTACGATTTCCGGACATATAGTGACCGGTGCGTTGACTGACCAAGCGTCAACCTGGTCGGCAGAGGTGACTACTAATGTTAATGGCATTAGTCCGGTAACCCGCCTGGATAACGGTTTTATTAATATACTTAAGAATTTTTACTTTAAAGTGAGTGGGTTCTTACGTAAGGCTTTTAGTCTGACTGTACAACCGGGTGTCAATCAAGTGAATTTAGGAGCTTTAAAGGCCGGGGACCTTAATGACGATGGCATGATTAATACGATTGATTTGGCCCTGATGTATGAGGCGTGGTTTGGCGCGGGGACGGCGGACTACAACCGTGACGGCATTGTTAACTCGGCGGATCATTGGATCCTAATCCAGAATTATTTCGCCACAGACGAGTAAGTAGGACGTAGGCAGTAGGGAGTAGAAAATAATGAAAACTTTGATTATTCGACTGCTCCTCGTATTCATCGGCTTTACTTGGTTCCTTTCGATATCAGTTCAGGCTGAGGCGGCGAGTTTGCGGCTGTCGCCCCCGACGTTATCTGTGACCGCAGGCAGTGAGCAGACTTTGAGTTTGACGCTTGACCCGGAAGGGGCGGAGGTGGTCGGGGTGGATGTAATCCTCTCCTATAATCCCAGCTACTTAACTATTAGCCGAGTGGACTCTAACGGAGTCTTTGCGGACCGGCCGGCGACTATTATCGATAATCAAACGGGGCGAGCTACCTTTTCCCTGGCAGAACCCTACGGCAGCTATCAAACGGAGGCAGCCACCATTGCCACTTTGCTGATCCGGGGAGGGTCTATTTCCTCGGGTACCCCCCTCTCATTTATATATACGCCCGGTTCAACGACTGATACCAACGTGGTTGCCAGGGGTGGGCAAGATCTTCTCAGTGCCGTCAGTGCCACGACCATAACGGTAGTAACTGACTCCGGCCCCGGGCCATCACCGACCCCCTCGCCTAGCCCCTCGCCGTCGCCGTCGCCGACTCCGACCATAAAACCCGGCACCGGAACTGCTCCCGGTCAAACTAAGCCCAAGCCCAAGCCGACCAAGCCGCCGAAATCGAAGGACATTTTGTCGCCTTTGCCCGATTCCGGCCAAGCGGGTGAGGCTAACCTAACCGAAAAAGTATTGGGAGCAACCGAAGCCTCCCCAACCATTTGGTTTTACCTGGCACTGTTTTTTGCGGTCAGTACCACCGGGCTAGCAGGGTGGTTGATTAAAGAGAAAATTAAGTCATCAGGGTCAAGAATTGACCCTTCTCCAGCGACAGTGACACTGACTCATCCTTAAAAAAGTAGTACAAAAATGGTGCTTGTCAATCTTCACCAACAGCAGTTGCGTAACTGCGTTTCTTTTAGTACAATCAGTCAGTCCGAAGACAGCGTGTTCTGCAAAGCAGAATTTTGATCAAAAGAACTTGCAGGTAAATCGCGCCGAGGAGAAAGAAATTAGCTGATAGCTCGTAGCACATAGCGAGCAGTATGAGCTTCTCCTTGAGAAGCTTTTTTATACTTGAAACAATTATTAACTTTGAATTTTTATGCCCAGCCAAAAAAATATTGACCAGCTTGCCCGTCTTAAAGATAAATTTTCCCTGGCAAAAAGCGTGGTTTTGGCTGATTATTCCGGCTTGAGTGTGGCTGACCAGAGAAAGCTTCGCCAGGCAGTGGTGGACAAGGGTGGCGAGTTTACCGTGGCCAAGAACAATTTGATTAAGTTGGCCGCCGCTGACCAGTTTTCGGGCGATCTACCAAATGAGTTGAAGCAAGTTCTTGACGGACCGACGGCGCTACTGATTGGTCTCAAAGATGAAGTGTCGGCGCTTAAGGAGCTAGTCAGCTTTAGCCAAGAGCATGAGGAGAAACCGGCGCTGAAGCTGGGACTTATGGAGGGGGCGGTACTGACGGTAGAGCAACTCAAGCAACTGGCCAGTCTCCCCGGCTTTGAGGAATTAGTAGCCAAACTTATCGGCCAACTAAAAGCGCCAACAACCGGCTTGGTAAATGTGTTGTCGGGAACGATGCGGGGGCTGGTACAGGTGCTCAAGGCATACCAAAAAAAACAGGCAGTAGTAAGTAGTGCGTAGGGAGTAGAAGATTTAAGCTAAGAACTACTATCTACTGCCTACGATCTATTAAAGGGGGTGAATAGTATGGCAGACAAAGCAAAAG
>MHDE01000013.1:0-2153 GCA_001803465.1 Microgenomates group bacterium RIFCSPHIGHO2_01_FULL_45_11
TGACCGAAAAAATATTTTGGAAAAACCGTTTCTTAAACGGCAACTAGGACTACTGCGATTAAGGGGAAAGACGTATCAGCTGGTGGTGGGAAACGTGGTGGGGGCGGTGGTGTTTGCGGCAACGGGGATAGTGATGATTATTTTGACGACAACTGGTACGCTGGGGATGAAGCTGTCGGAGGCGGCAGTGGCGCGGAAGATTAATGAGGTGGCGCTAGCGGTGAGTGCTAAAACGAATGAGATACCAGGTTTAGACGCGGTGTTTTTGGTAGGAGTGGGGTTACTATTTTATCGGTTTTTACTGGGGAGAAGGGGTAAAAAGGGAGGTGGAGAGTGAGTTGTTGTCCGGGTCACACTGATAATCAGGCAGAGATGACAGTTGGAAGTAACGTTACTTATACTTGTCCAATGCATCCGGAAGTAGTGGCAGATAAGCCGGGGAAATGTCCTAAATGCGGGATGCCCCTCGTCGCTCAAGCTATGAGGGGTAAAGACTTAATGGTTACAAGTAATAAGCCGCAAGCCGCAAGTGGGGGAGGGCATGATCATACTGAACATCATCGGTTGATGATGGAAGAGTTTAGAAAAAAGTTTTGGGTAATACTGCCGGCAACTTTGGTGGTATTGGCTTTGTCGTCGCAGATTCAACAATGGTTGGGATTTAGCTTTGATTTTGCCGGCAGAAACTTAGTGCTCTTTTTATTAGGAAGCGTAATTGCTGGTTTTGGAGGGTGGCCGTTTTTTACTGCCGCCAGAGATGAACTGAAAAGCAGAAACTACGGGATGATGACGTTGGTTTCCTTGGCGGTTCTTTCTGGGTATGGCTTTAGCGTAGCGGCAACGTTTCTTTTTACCGGTGAATCTTTGTGGTGGGAGATTTCCACATTAGTTTTGGCTTTTCTTTTTGGTCATTGGATGGAAATGAAAGCGGTGGTGGGAACGGGTGGAGCTTTGAAAGAATTGGCAAAGCTGATTCCGGCCAGTGCTCATAAGATTGTCAAAAATAGAGGTAAGGAAGAAATTTCTGACGTAGCGACAGAGGAATTGCTGAAGGGCGACATAGTTTTAGTACGACCAGGGGAGAAAATTCCGGCAGATGGAGAAGTGACTAATGGGGAGTCGAGTGTGAATGAGGGAATGATTACGGGGGAAAGTCGGCCAATTGACAAAAAGCAGGGTAGTTTGGTTATTGGGGGAACTATCAATAACGACGGGTCGTTAACGGTACGGATTACTAAGACCGGTTCTGAATCGGCTATTGCCCAAATTATGGAACTCATTCGGAAAGCACAAGAGACGAAGCCAAGTGTACAAAAGTTAGCCGATAAGGCAGCTAATGTATTGACAATTACGGCGATAGTGGTGGGAACAGGTACGTTTGTTTATTGGTTTTTAATTAATCCCAGTGGGGCGATTTTTGCGGCCACTTTGGCAATTACGGTGATCGTGATTGCCTGTCCTCACGCTTTGGGGTTAGCGATTCCGACGGTGACGACTATTACCACGGCGCTCGCGGCTAGGAACGGCATTTTGATCAGAGACATGAGGGGGTTGGAGATAGCTAGAAAACTGGGTTACATAGTTTTGGATAAAACCGGGACTTTAACTGAGGGAAAGTTTGGAGTAGCAAAAATAGCGACTAGCAGCCAGCGGCAAGCGGCCAGTCAAGAAGTACTGCGGTTGGCGGCGGGGGTAGAGATTCATTCGCAACACTCAATTGCTCAAGGAATCATTGAGGAGGTAAAAGCGCGAGGAATTGATTTTGATAAGGCGACAGATTTCAAATCATACCCAGGAAAAGGGGCACAAGGAAAGGTTGGTGGTGAGTTGGTGGTAGTTGGTAACGAGAAAATGATGAAAGAGCTAGGCATCGGTGTTAATTCTCAACAGGTGTTGGCAAATGAAGTAGGAACAATTGTCTATGTTGCCAAAGATAAAAAACTCTTTGGGGTTTTGGTGCTTGAAGACAGATTGAGGCCGGAATCAAAAGAAGCCATTAAGGCTTTCCATAAAATGGGAATTAAGGTGGCCATGCTGACGGGAGACAAGAAAGAAATTGCAGAGAAGGTGGGTAAGGAATTGGGAATTGATACGGTGTTTTCCGAGGTACTTCCCGAAGATAAAGTGAATAAAGTCAAAGAGTTGCAAGACAA
>MHDE01000013.1:2233-10700 GCA_001803465.1 Microgenomates group bacterium RIFCSPHIGHO2_01_FULL_45_11
GGGCGGGTACCTCGGTGGCAATTGAGTCGGCGGAGATAGTGCTGGTTAAAAGTAATCCTTTAGACGTGGTTAAGGTGATAGTGCTTAGCAAAAAAGTTGATGTAAAGATGAAGCAGAATTTAGGGTGGGCGACGGGCTATAACCTGCTGGCAATTCCAGCGGCGGCGGGAGAATTTTATTCATTGGGAATAATGCTAAGGCCGGAATGGGGGGCGCTTCTCATGAGTGCGTCGTCTTTAATAGTCGTTGCGAACGCTATATTATTAAAGCAGGTAAAGCTGGGGGTGTCTTGATTGTTCAGAGAGACTTTGTTGGAGTAGGAAGGGGGTGAGTGAATAATGAAATTTAACGAAATGGTGATGGCAAATACGCTGGGAGCGTTGGGCGCTAGCTACTACCTGGTTTGTTATGGGGTGGCTTTGGTATTTCCAGAACTTTATAAAGCTATCGCCAGCACTTGGTTTCATATGCTAAACCTATCGTCTGCTTGGAAGACTGCCCCGAGTGGATTTGTCTTGGGTCTAGTTAGCTTTACGGTGGCTGCTTGGGTTTCCGGTTGGCTTTTCGCCTGGCTTTACAACTATTTTGGAAGTAAGAAATGATAACAGATGAGATGGTGAAAGATCCGGTGTGCGGGATGGTGAAGCTGAAAAGTCAGATGAAGGCAGTGAGCGAGTATAAAGGGGAGAAGTATTATTTTTGCAGTGAGCAGGACAGGGAGATTTTTGAAGCGCATCCGGAGCATTGGGTAGGGCGGAAGTGAGCAGATGAGGAGAGAGATAGTGAAAGCTCCGATTTGGGGAGGGGTCAATTGGGCGTTGCTAACGAGTCTTTCGGCTTGATACAATCCGGGGGGAGGGTATTTATGCAGCAGCCAAAATATAAACGGGTACTTTTAAAAATTGGCGGGGAGGCGCTTTTAGGGGAGCGACAGTACGGAATTTCGCCCCAAGCGACCCAGGAAGTGGCCAGTGAGATTAAGATAGTGGTGGGGTTGGGTGTACAAGTGGCGTTGGTGGTGGGTGGAGGCAATATTTTCCGGGGATTATCGGCGGCGCAGCAAGGAATTGATCGAGCAACGGCGGATTACATGGGGATGCTGGCGACGGTAATTAACGCTTTGGCGTTGCAAGACGCGTTGGAAAAGTTAGGGGTGGATACCAGAGTACAGACGGCCCTGGAAATGAAGGAAGTAGCAGAGCCGTTCATTAGACGGCGGGCGGTGAGGCACATGGATAAGGGTCGGGTGGTGATTTTGGCAGCGGGGACGGGCAGTCCTTACTTTACGACGGATTCGGGAGCGGCTTTACGAGCCTTGGAACTTAATTGTGAGGTATTGATGAAGGCAACTAAAGTCGATGGGATTTACGATAAAGACCCGATGAAATATAAGGGAGCCAAGCGCTACAGTACTTTAACGTATCTAAATGCAATTAAGGAGGAGGGGATTGCGGTGATGGATACGGCGGCGATAAGCCTATGCATGGATAACCACATTCCGATTTTGGTGTTTAACTTGTTTACGAAGGGGAATTTAAAGCGAGCGGTTCTCGGAGAAGATATTGGGACGGTGGTGAAATAGGATGATCTTTTAGTCAACTATTCGAGCTCACTGATACTCTTTTCGGGGATGTTCGTGTGACTAACGGATGACTTTCGTAATTCATTTTCCTCACTTAGTGCCTGTCTGGTTGAGCTTGAGTAATTATTGATTGTTTTTGTACCAGACAGGCCACGCCAAGGGCGGGCAGGCAATACCCCTCAAATAGATACCAGTTTGCTCGCTAATCAGTTTGGTTGTCTTTCGGATTGAGGCCTAAATTGGAGGAAGCGTTCGGGGTTGACGGCGACACCATCTTGGTAGATTTCCAGGTGAAGGTGAGGACCGGAGGTCCAGCCAGTGAGGCCGACTTCGGCGATGATAGTGTCGCGTTCTACCCACTGATTTTCTTTAACGTTGATTTTTCCGAGATGAGCATAGAGAGAGCTTAGGGAGTTGCCGTGGTTGATGATAAGGCTTCGGCCATAGCCAAACTGGGAGAAAGTGATGGTATCGACGCGGCCGCTATTGACTGGCACAACGTGGCTACCTAAAGGAGCACGGAGGTCAAGGCCGGCATGGCCTTTTTGGAAACGGGTGGAGAGGCCGATGAGGGTTTTGGTAGGGACTTGGAGACCGCCTGTTTCGGTGGTAATAACCGGTTCGGAGAAATTAATGACTACTTCGGTGCCTTTTGAAGTGGGGTAGGCAGAAGCGGGTTTGGTATCGGTCAAGCCCAGGGAGCCGAGGACTAAAGCTCCAGCTAGATTGGCACCGATGACGGTGCGAATTTTTCTGATTTCAAAAATAGGTCGGAGTAAACGGCTAATTAAATTGCCAGCACGGAAACGACGGCGGATGATTTTGGGATTAAAGTAGTTGATGACAAGGGATAGTTTAGTCAATGATTTGACCACTTTTGAGAATACCCTCCAGAAAGGGCGACGTTTGTGCCGATGAGAGCGTTTACTCATAGTGCGACTCATAGGAGTCGCCAAGGGGCAGGGTTGACTGAATTTAGTGAAGCAAGCTTACCCACTTGCGTCCGGCTGAGCTGGACTACAGTGGGTTAGTCGCTATTATGTAAAGGTTGACCCGTTCTGCAAATCGTTGTTTTGCGCAGACGGCTTATTCAGCCGTTTCGCAAACCGGATGTTTCGAAGGGTTGCACAGTTATTTCTATTTTTTAAATGAGTGCAAAAAAAATCTTCCAGTCGGAAGATACCATATTCTAGCGCACTTTGGCGGTTAAGTCAAAAATAAGATGTGATAGACTGACATTATGAATATAACCGGCCTGGATATGGAGGGAAAGAGAGTGGTGGTGCGGTTGGATATGGATGTGCCGGTTAAGGACGGCAGGGTGATGGATGCGACCCGGTTGGACACGGAGGTGCCGACGCTAAACTATGTGGCTGATAAGGCGACGACGGTAGTGATTCTCGGACATTTAGGAAGACCAGAGGGAAAAGTGGTGGAAGCGTTGAGTCTTAAGCCGGTTATAAGCGAACTCCGGGTTCGGTTGGCTAAACCGGAAAAGTATGAATTTTTGGAGAATTTGCGGTTTGACCCGGGGGAAGAGGCGAATGACGATGACTATGTGCAGAGTTTGTCTGGCTTAGGGGATGTTTATGTTAATGAAGCGTTTGCGACGGCGCATAGAAATCACGCCAGTATTATCGGTATACCGCGTTATTTACCGAGTGTTTTGGGGTTTCAGTTTGTAAAGGAGATGATGGCTTTAGATAAAGTTTTGACTAATCCTAAACGGCCGGTGGTACTGGTAATGGGAGGAGCGAAAGCGGAGACGAAGTGGCCTTTGGTTAATCAACTGTTACCCAAGGTAGATATGGTTTTGGTGGGGGGAAAACTGGCAGAGGAAACTCAAAACGCAAAGCTTAAAATTCAAAACTACAGTTCAAAACTAAAAACTGCTGAATTGCGGGAGGATGGTTTAGATATAACTGAAGAGTCGGCGAAAGAGTTTAGTCAGATTATTTCCCAGGCGGGAACGGTAGTGTGGAATGGGCCGATGGGGGTGTTTGAGAAAGAAGAGAGTGCGGAGGGGACCAGGATAATTTGCCAAGCGATAGATCAAGCCAAGGGGTATACGGTGATTGGGGGCGGCGATACGGAAGCGGCGGCAACTAAATTTGAGGCAGAGAAGGGAATTGATCATATTAGTGCTGGTGGAGGGGCGATGTTGACTTATTTAGCCACTGGAACTTTACCCGCAATGGATGCAATAAAAAAGAGTCCGATAGGGAATAGGTAGTTAAAATGAGCTTGGGAAACAAGTTTTGGTGATTTTAGAATATTGAGAGCTGATTTAGAAAAAAGCTCGATAACTGCAATTTGCTTGACTATAATGGTTGACTTTGGAGTGTAACTTTGATTGGTAGTTATACCAGTCTGGTTTAAGCCTGTCTGGCCAAGTGGTCGGCGTAAATTGAGTTGTATCGCTTTTGTACTACAATTGTTTAGTAAGGAAGATATTGGGAGGAATTATGGTTAAAGTAGCAATTAACGGCTTTGGCAGGATTGGTAGGATAGCGTTTCGGGTATGGTTATCCCGACCTGATTTACAGGAAAAATTGACGATTGTGGCGGTTAACACGTCGGGGTCGATGGCGGTAGCCGGTTGGGCGCATTTACTAAAGTACGATACGGCTTACGGAAAGTTAGACCAGGAGATTCACGTCGAAGAACTCAAGAAACCGGACGAAGTTTCGGCGACTGATGCTATTATGGGATATTTGACGACGACAGGGTGGCGGGTGCCGATCTTGGCTCAACGCGAGCCGAGTAAATTGCCTTGGAAAGACTATGGGATAGACGTGGTGATTGAGGCGACGGGAAAATTTACTTCAGAAGAAGCGGCGAGTCAGCATTTGACGGCTGGGGCTAAGCGGGTGCTCATTTCCGCGCCCAGTAAGGGTGGGAATATTGGGACTTATGTGTTGGGGGTTAATCGGTATGTTGGTGAGCAGTCGATAGCAGATAATGCGTCGTGTACTACCAACTGTATTGCGCCAGTAGTGGCGGTGATTCAAGCAAAATTGGGAATTTTAAAGGCAGGGATGACGACGGTACATGCATACACTGACGACCAGCGGGTGCAGGATAACTCGCATGAGGATTTACGGCGGGCGCGGGCAGCCGGAGCCAATATTATTCCGACGTCAACGGGAGCGGCAACGGCGACTACGAAAACCATTCCAGAATTAAAAGGACTGTTTGACGGGGTGGCCTTGCGAGTGCCGGTGATTACGGGGTCGATTTCAGATGTGACGTGTCTTAGTAAACGACAGACAAGCGTTGAAGAGGTAAATCAAATCTTTAGGGAAGCAGCACAGGGTGAGCAGTGGAAGGGAATTTTGGCGGTAACGGATGAGCCATTGGTTAGTAGCGATATTATTGGCCGGAGTGAATCGGCGATTGTAGATTTGTCGCTGACGCAAGTGATTGGGGGCGATTTAATCAAGGTGTTTGCCTGGTATGATAATGAGTGGGGGTATGCAAATAGGCTGATGGAACAGGCAATAGTATTAGGGACTAGCGATTAGGGATTGGTGAATAGTGAACCCTCCTTCGTCCGCCAGCTGGCGGACTACGGGGGGCAAGTAGACAATAGTGGATAGCGAGCTGGTCAATGATATCGACTTAATACTACGGTTTATTAGCATTCGGCAGTTTATAGATTAGCGGATTTCTTCGCATTAATTCTTTTTTGAAAGTTATAATAGCCTGTTATAATTGTTCTTGGCCGTATGGCCTGGTGGCGAAGTGGAAACGCTGCGGTCTGCAAAACCGCGACGCGGGGGTTCGATTCCCCCCCAGGCCTCAGAGTGATTACCATGGGTTCTTGGTGCAGACAAAAAATCCCGGGAAGTAACTTGGCTTGCCCGGGACGGTGAGGATGACCCTCTCCCCTATTCCAAGATCCTAATAGTTCTACCTTAGCGGAACATAAACCGTACGTTTTTACTTTGATTTTTTGCGGATGGTAATTTTCGTTTGTCAAGTTGTATTTTCTCTGGTATGATGCAAAGCGCGATGAGAAGATTGATTTTAATAGTGATGGCGGGGTTGGTACTGTCCGGTTGTAGTTTGATTCCCGGGAGAAATAAGCGGACGGCTCTTAATGTGACGTCCGAACCAGAGTCGCTGGTTTATATAAATGACCGAGAGGTGGGGACAACGCCTTATTACTCGGAGGAGGTGGAACCGGGCGAATATCGGTTGCAACTGGCAGTGAAGGATAAGCCAGAAATCCGCTGGCAAACTCAAGTTAGTCTCAAACCACAGTTACTAACGAGTGTACAAAGAGAATTCGGGGAGAATGAAGAAAACTCAAGTTATTATGTGTTGACTTTGGAGTCGCTGTCGAGCAAGTCGGCGATAGAATTGACTGTGGTGACGGTACCCGATAGCGTGATTGTTAAAGTTGACGGTGAGCCGGTGGGATTTGCGCCGGTGACTACAGATGATTTTGAGGCTGGAGAACATGAGGCAGTATTGGAGACGCCTGGTTATCGGGCCCTGACAGTGCCGTTTAATCTTTTGGCTGGGCATCGGTTGACGGTGACGGCGCAGCTAGCGAGAGATCAAGGCTTGACGGGAGAAATGACGGCGACTGGATCGGCAAAACTTGATGATGAAGCAACAAAATCGGCTTCGCCGAAACCAACACCGCGATCGAAAGCTTCACCAACGCCGACGAGCACAAGATCAGCCACTTTAAAAACGCCTTATGTAGAAATTTTGGAGACGGGAACGGGATGGCTTAGAGTGCGGTCGGAACCCGATGCTTATAATGCTGATAATGAGTTGACGAAAGTGGATGTGGGAAAAACATTTCCCTATGTCGAAGCTAATGACGATGGTTGGTATAAGATAGAGTACGATAAGGGAAAGACAGGGTGGATTGTAGCGCGGTATGCCAAGCTATATGAGTAGGGATTAGGGAATAGTGAATAGGTTAGAAGGCGTAGATGATGGCGAGGACCATCAAACTCCAGAGAATGACGGCGGTGAGGAGGGGTCGGTCAGAGAGGAGGACGCGTTCGGGGCTTTCCCCTTGGTTTTGTTCGTAGACTAATTGCAGGTAACGCATGACGCCATAAATGACAACGGGGACGGTAGCCATGAGCCATTTTTGGGCGGTGAAGGCTAGGGGAAGAGTGGCAAACAAAGTCGGGAGGGGGCCTTCAGTTTTGATAAATTGTTGCTGAAAAGCAAAGAGGGCATAGGTGAGCCAGGTGGTGTTGGCGAACATGCCAGTATAAATATCAAGGAGACGTTGGCTATAGTGGCCGAGGGTGGCGCGGTGTTCACTTAGGTTTCTCTCCCCTATTCCGTTTAGAAGGGTGCGTTCACTTTGACGTTTACCTACCGCCAGAAAAAGTGCGGCAGAGATGACGGTGAGTAAAAACCAAACATTCATATGGAGGTTGACTACAACTGAACCAGCATAGACTCGTAAGACAAAACCAGTGGCAATGGTGAGGACATCGAGAATGGATAAGTGTTTGATCCAGAGGGTGTAGCTAATTTGAATGAGGGTATAGAGGAGGGCGAGAAGGAAGAAAAAGAAGGTGGTAGTCCAAGCAAGCGAAAGGGCAAGGGTGATGGCAGTGAGGCCGACAAATAGGGCTTCCGGTAGGGGAAGGCGGTTAGAAGCGATGGGCCGCTTTTTTTTAAAGGGGTGTAAACGGTCTGAGGGAGCGTCGACGATGTCGTTAAAGATGTAAAGGCCAGATGAAAGAAGGCAGAAGAGGATAAAGGCAAAGATGACTCTAGAAAGATAGCCAGGCTCAAAGAGAAAGCCTGAAAAAACCAGCGGAGCAAAGATAGCGGTATTTTTTAACCATTGGCGCGGCCGGGCGGTTTTGACGAGCTCAAGAAGTAATTGAGCCATATAAGTAGACCTCCGACAAGAACGGTAAGTAGGACGATTGTAAACAGTTTCTGACGGCTATTCAAATAGAGGGCAATGAAACCTAAAATGGCGGTAACGAGCCAATAGAAAAATGCGACTTGGCGTTTGCTAAAGCCGCTGTCTAGGAGTTTGTGGTGTAAGTGGCCTCGATCACCCCAGACTGGTGATTTCCCGGCAGCGAGGCGGCGAGCAACGGTATAGATGGCGTCTAAGGTGGGTATGCCTAAGACAATGATCATAGTGGCGAGCTTGGCTCCGGAGAGGATTGAGATGATAGCCAAAAGGAAACCGGCGATGGAACCAGCGCCGTAACCAGGCATAATTTTTTGGGGATAGATATTCCAGGGGAGAAAGCCAGCGTAGGCGCCGGCGGTAAGGGCAGCTAAGGAAATAACGCTCCACTGGGTGACGTCTTCGGTAAAGCGAAGGGAGAGGAGGGCGATGGTTAAGGCAGCAATGATAACAATTCCCGGTAGCTGGCCATCGAGGCCTTTAGCCCAGTTGACCATGTTCATAGTCCAGACAATCCAGAGCAGAGCAATCAGGTTAGCAAGAAGCCAGAATTGGTGAGAAGATCCTAAAAAATTAAGGATAAGTCGGGGTTGGTCGAGATGGATGATGCCGCCAAAAGGATTGGTAATGAAGGCGATGCTAATACCGGAGGCAATGATAAAGAGAGCGGCAATAAGGCCAATAGCTAGGCGGAGATAGGGATTAACATCTTTAAGGTCATCAGCAACGCCGGTAACGGCGAGTAGAAAGACGGCGGTAAGGATGGCGATGGTGTGTTTATCAATACCTAAATATAAGATGATGGTTAAAGCGACGGCGATGGCGATAGGGATTCCCCCACCCCGAGGAACGGGGTAGGTATGAGTGGTTTTGGCAAGGCGAGTTTTGGTGGGGTCGTCGAGCCAACCGAAACGGCGGTAGATGGTAATGACGATGAGAGTGACGACAAAACTGGTCAGACCGGCTAAGAGAAA
>MHDE01000013.1:10743-31946 GCA_001803465.1 Microgenomates group bacterium RIFCSPHIGHO2_01_FULL_45_11
AAGGCTTAGACTAATGCTATTGATAATGGCAATAGCGAGTAAGAGGGTGATTAAGGCAGTTAGCCAGGCAATTAAAGGTGTTAGAATGGGTAAATTTTTTAGTTTGGCAGCGATTAAGGCATTGGTCAACAAACAGGCTAAATTAAGAACTAGAGGGAGCAGGAGCCAGTTTGAAGGTACCAATTGAGATTTGCCTTCGAGACGGCTGAATAAGAGGGGGATTTCGAGAGGTAGTTGCCAGATGAAGATAAGGGTGATAAGAGTAGTGGCGATGGTTAAAACCAGGGCCCAGCGAAATCCGGGATGAAGAGCTGATAAAGAAAGGATCATGTTTATTTTATGGATGGACTTTATTTTACTGTAGCATTTGGTGAGTGCAAGGGTTTACTTTTCGTTAACTCTAAAATAGCGGTAAATATGGGCGCCGTCGATGGTGTGAACGAGCAGATAGTCAGTAGCGAGTAACGAGTTGAGGGCAGGAAAATCGGGTGTATCAGTGGGAAAGGTGACAATATAGGCAGGGGGATTGGTGAGGATAGCCTGGTAAGTGTCTTGGTAACCATTAAAGTCGGTGACATGGTAAGCGACGGTGTAGCGACCGACTGGCAAGCGGTGGGTTAGAGCGTAGATAGCAGGTTGCGTGCCCCAGACAAAAAGACGGTCGGTGGGGTCGGTACGAGGCCGGAGATAATCAGCAATGCGGTAGTTACGTAGCGAATCTTGAAAGTAATCGTAATAGGCAGTCTTATCTTTGGTGCCAAAAAGATAGGATAAGAAGTTTTGGTAATAAGAAAGGGTGGAATAGTGCCAAAAGCCGTTATTGAAAATGAGGAAGGTAAGTAGGGCTAAGGTAGCGAGGGCGACTTTCCTATCAGATTTAGCGGCAGGGCGGCGGTAGCTTAAAAAATAAATAGTTAATAAAGTAATAGGCGCCAAGGGTTGGAGGAGATAGTGGGGGTAGGGGCGGCGTGAAAGGAGAGCGCCGTAGAGAGAAAACAGTGACCAGAGAGTGAGGAAAAGGAGGGGGCGGGAGATTTTGGCAAGGGACAGACCGAGAGCGGCAAGGCCAATTAGGAGAGCTTTCCAGACCAGATGATTTTGCCAGAGGGGTGCATGACCCTGCCAGGATGAGAGATAGCCAAGGTTTTGTAAAAGGGCGGAGCGAACGTATGGTTCGGCGGCGCCTTGGGTGGTGTAGTAGATGATGGATAGGCCGATAGGTAAAAGAAAGCCAGCGACCATCAGCCACAACTGATTTGAAAATAGGAGAGTAATTTTTTCCAGGAGTGATTTTTGAGGAAGGTGGGTGAACCACCAATATAGGAGGAGGGCGACAAAATCGAAGACAACGGGAGTTTTAAAAAGGAAGGCAGCGGCGAAGCAGACGCCAACGAGGAAATAGGTAGGAGAAGGAGTTGATCGATGATTTTTTAGGTGACTATAGAAAAAATAGACACCAATGAGGGCGGGTACAATCATGAAATTTTCACCGTTGGCAATGTTGCCTTCTAACAACGGCAGGGTGGAGAGAAGGGCAAAAACGATGGTGGCGATTTTGGCGGCAGAAGATGAGGGAAGGAGTAAGCGGCTTAAGCGCCAGAAGGCAATAACACCGGTGGCGTGGACAAAAAGGAGAGTCAGACGTAACCAGACTAGATCTTGACTGATGGCGGCAAGCCAATAGATAAAGGGGGGTTTGTTGTCGTGGATGTCGCGGTAGAGGGTGAGGCCGCGGCGGAGAGCCTGGCCAATAGTGAGATAAATTTCTTCGTCGGCGTAGCGATGGGGTTCGAACAGTGAAGGAAGACGGAGGAGGAAGATGATGAGGAATAGTAGGATTAGCCACTGGAATTGATGAAGGAATTTTTGGTTAGGAAAAAGACGTTGCCACCAGCGAGAGGATCTCATGATTATAGTTTACCTCAGTATCAGAAAGCCCCGGACTGTTAGTACGGTGATGAATGTTTTTTTGGGACTTTCGGTACGGAGTTTCGGACTATACATACGAGAAACCCCGAGTCTGACTCGGGGAGTCCTCACATTTTTTCGGTGACGCGGTACTCGATATAGCGGCCAAGCATGAGACGGGTGTGGGCGTCTATACCCGGGAGGGCGTTAAAGAAGAGGCCGACAAGAGGGAGAAGGACAAATTCGAAGGGTTGGAGAAGGCGTTTAACCAAGGAGATTTGGTGAGGCCGAGGGGGACGATTTTTGGCGTCGATTAAAAGGATAATGACGAGTGAGATTAGAGAAAGGGTGAGGATGGCGCTGCTGACTTGAGGGAGAGTTTTGCCGAGGCTGGTGCGGGCGAAGTCGGGATTTAAAAGGGGAGGAAGGAGGGCGCCAAGAGTAATGGCGAACCAGTTGACTGGCCAGAGGAAGTGGTTTTCCAGGACGCGGATGACGCGGAGAGTCTTATCCCAAAATGGTAGGTCCGGGACGGTTAGCCAGCGCTTGATGATGTAGGCATCGTCGGAAACTCCCCAGGCCCAGCGTTTGATTTGTTCATATTGGTTAACCATAGTACGCCAGAAGGTTGAGGACTCGGCGGCATCATTATAAATAGGGACAAACAAAGGTTTTACCTCTACCCTACCCTTGGTGGCAAAGTAGGCTTTGAAGAAGAGGCGATAGTCTTCGGGAATGACATCGGTGTCCCAATAGCCGATGGCATCAATGAGTTTTAAAGAGGTGGAGTAAGTGGAAAAGTTCATGAGGCTGTCGGGCCGCATGAGGATGAAGAGTTGAAAAGTAGAAAAGATAGAAGCCATGACCCTAACTGGCGCGGGGACGCGCCAGATGTTGTTGTAGAACATAACGGCAGCTTGCCAAATGGTGTGGTACCGCTCTGGGTTATCGAGGAATTGATAGGTTAGGGCGGCGAAGTAGTGAGGGTGCATAACGCTATCGTCGTCTTCGCTGGTAACGGTGAGGTAATTGATATCCAGGCCCGATTTATCAACAAGATTATGTTTGGCCTGTTGAGCGCCCCAACTGGTATTGGCGGATTTACCTTTGATTTCCCCAGGAATATCGGGATGAAAGGTGGTCCAGAAGTAACCGAAGACGGATTTAAATTCCTGGGTTAAGGTTTGGGCTTTTTGGCGGGCGAGTTCACCCTCTCTATTTTCGAAGGAGAGTATGATTGCAAGTCTATCTTGGGGAAAGGTTTGATTTTTTAAAGCGGTTAGGGTGCGTCTTAAAGTAGTGAGAGGAGTTTGGTAGGAAGGAATGATGATGAGGTGGTGAACCTTTTCCCAATCTGGAAAAACTTCAAGATCGCCGAGCCAATCATAACGGGTGGAGGCGGAAATGCGAAAATGGGCGAAAATGGCCAAGAAAGCGACGTTGAAAGAACGCCACATCCAATAGACGTTGAAGGCGATGATGTAGTAGGCGACGAGTTCGGGGATGAGAAAGGAACCCCAGAGGGGGAAGATGATGAGAGACCAACTGATGAAGCCGGGAAGAATTTCCAGGAGACGTTGGGATTTGGTAGGGTGGGTTTCGACCCAGTGCTTGAGATAATTGGTCATAGTAATAGGATACAGTTAATCCTGCTGCGTCGTCTAGTGGACGACTACGGTTGGGTAAGCAAGTTACAAGTTACCAAACGGTTTGGTGGTTAGAAGTGGAAGAGGCGAAGGGCATTTTGGGTAGTGGATTTGACCACTTCATCCAATTGAATTTTCCTCATGTCAGCATGAGATTGAGCAATGATTTTAACATCTTGAGGCTCACTTCGCAAAGGTTGGCGGTAATTCTTTGAACGGAGAGGCTCGGGAAGCATAAAGGGGCAATCGGTTTCTAAAAGGAGACGATTTGAAGGAACAAGCGTAGATAGGGTGGCGCGATCGGAGTTATAAGTGATGTTGCCGGTGAAGCTGACATAGAAACCAGCTTCAATAATTTTTTTTAAGTACTGGTGGCTGCCGTCGAAGCAGTGGAAAACACCGGAGTTAGTTCGTAGTACGTAGGGAGTAGTGCGTAGGGTGTGTAGAATATCTTCGGAGGCTTCGCGGCTGTGGAGGATGACGGGTTTATCGAGTGATTGGGCGAGCGATAGTTGCGTTTGGAGTAATTCTTGTTGGAGGGATTTGATTTGAGACCATTCTTTTTCAGTATTGAGTATTTGGTATTTGGTATTTTGGTAGCGGTGGTAATCGAGACCACACTCCCCTATTGCTATGACTTTGGGGTGTTGGGCTAAGTTTTCGAGCTGAATGATTAGATTTCTGATTTCTGATTTCTGATTTCTGATTTGTCTGGCGTGGTGGGGGTGGATGCCGACGGCAGCATACAAAGCTGGGTGCGAGTTGGCCATATCGACTGCTTTTTGGCTGCTTTCTAAGTCGGTGCCGACGACAATCATTTTGGTGACGCCGGCCTTCACGGCGTGGTCAACCACCTCCGGCCAGTCATTGTCGAAGGCTTGGAAGTTAAGGTGGGTGTGGGTATCGATCATACTTAATAGAATCACGAATTACGAATCAGGGTAAATATTTTAGTAATATTTGATTCTGGAAGTTGACTGTTTTTAAGGGTTTAGTCTGGGAAAAAGTGAGGCTTTGGATTCAATTTTTGGTCCGATAAATTGGTGGATTATTTTTTGGGCGGTGGCGGGAAGAAAGGGTTGGAGTTCGTAACCGACCTGGCGAAGGTGGGCAACCCACGCAGTTAATTTGATTTTCAGCGCTTGGCCTTTCAGTTGCCATGGTTTGGTGCCTTCGATTTTTTGGTCGATGTCTTTGAGGGTTTGCCAAATAACTTCTAAAGCGCGGTCGAAGCGAAAGTCGTCGAGGTGGTTTTTAACTTGGCTGCGAAATCCTGGGGGGGTATCGGGGGGAAAGTCAAAGCCAGATTGTTGGCAGAGTTTGGCGATGCGGGCGACGGTATTGCCTAGTCCGTTAGCGAGACCGTTGTTATAGCGGACGACGAGTTTATCCCAGCTGATATCAATATCCTCATGAACTGGTCCCAGATTAACTAATAAATATCTGGTTCCGTCAACGCCAAACCGGTCGACCATCTCTTGAGGAGAAATTACGTTTCCAAGAGACTTGCTCATCTTTTGTCCATTAACACTAATAAAACCGTTAATCAGTATTTGGGTTGAATTGGGTAAGCCGGCGGACATGAGCATGGCCTGCCACATGGCGGATTGTTGGCGTAAATTATCTTTGCCGGCGATTTGCATTCCGGGCCAATAGGCTTTGAATTGTTTTGTATCTTTTGGCCAACCAAGTGAAGAGATATAGTAGATTAAAGCGTCAAACCAGACGTACATGACTTGACTGTTATCTCCTGGAACTTCAACTCCCCATGGTAACTTAGATTTTAAACGAGAAATACTAAAGTCATTTATGCCCCTACTTACAAACGAGATAATTTCCTTATATTTACTTTCGGGTAGAACATAGCGGGGATTATCTTCATAAAGTTTGAGTAATTTTTTTTGATATCGGGAGAAGCGAAAGAAGTAGTTTTCTTCCTCATACATTTCCAGTTGTCGATTCGGGTGGAGCGGACAGCGATTGTTTACCAAGTCTGAATCGGTCTTTTCCAACTCGCAACCGACGCAGTATTTAGTTTTGTAGTTTTTTTTATAAATATCGCCGTTCTTATCGCATCTTAGCCAAAACGCTTGGGCAGCTTCGATATGGTGAGGATTAGTGGTGCGGTTGAAATGGGTGACGCTCAAGTTGAGGAGAGGAATAAGATCTTTAAATTTCTTGGCGTTGGTGTCGACATATACCTGAGGTTCTACGTTTTTAGCCAAAGCTTCTTGGTATATCTTTAAGCCATGCTCATCGGTGCCGGTATTAAAGCCGACTTTTTTGCCCAGTAAGTGATGGTAACGGGCGATGACGTCGGCGGTGACGATTTCAAAGGCAAAGCCGATATGGGGTTCGGCATTGACATAGGGAGCGGTGGTGGTGATATAGAAATTTTTCTCCATGAGGAGATTTTAACATGAAACAGAAGAGAGAGATTATTTGGCGGGGAGGAGTTTGCCGACCAAGTTAGTGATTTTATCTGTCCAGGCGTTGGCCCAGTCTTCGGCTTTGATTTTTCTTAAAGCCATTTGAACACCGGGGTCGCCTAAATGTTCGTTGACGGTGGCGATGGTAGCGGAGGAGACTTTAAGGATGTTTTTGATGTTTTCGTAGCTACGACCCTTGTCCAAAAAAATGGCAATAGCCAGACGTTTAACCAGAGCTTGTTTTTCGGTGTCGGTAAGTAAACCGGAAAAGAAGTCACTGGCTTCAGTTGGGGTTTTGATGTCGGTGATAACCTGGTTAAAGATTTCGTTAATTTGATTTTTGATATTCTTATTAAGTTTTTTTCTTGATACTTGCATATTACCTCAAGTTAGTTTAATTGATTGAACTAAGCCTACTGGAGTTAAAAGTAAAAGTCAAATTTGTGAATTAATAAGTATGGATTAGGGAGTAATGGATAATGAAGAAGAAAACCTGGTTACTTTTTTTGGGAGAAGTAATATTCGAGGGTGATAACTAATCCGACAAGGAGAAAAGCGTTGACCAGATTGCCGAGGCCTTTTAGGCTTAAAAATAAATAAGAGATAATGACAGTGGAGACAAAGAAGCCGCGGCGGGTGTGAGATAGGATGAGAGACAGGGTGAGGAAGAGAGCGATAAAGAGCGATATAAAGAAGGGTAGATAACTTTCTGGTAGGATAATATTTTTAATAAGGGCGGGGTCGACGAAGATAATCATAAAGCCGGTGATACCCCAAAAGAGTAAGTTAACAATTACAGTGGGAAAAAAGTTTTTACGATTGGTTCGGCGAGCGGAGATAGGCATTATGATTTTATTCTAATGAACCAGTGACGGTGGTACAATGGGACCTCGGAGGTATATAGGCTTAAAGCATTAGCAGATTGGGGAAGATGAACTTATGAATCCTGACTGGTTTTTGGTTTTGGCAGTTTTAATCGGTTTTGCCTTCGTGGTGTGGTTTATTCAGCAGAAAATCAACAGTCTTTTAAACGCTAAACAAGATACGACGTTGATTGAGTGGGCCAAACAGACACAACAGGATATTAAGTCTTTGCAACAGGAGGTGAGTAAGGTGTTACTATCGACAAATAAGGATTTAACGGCGACATTGCAGCAGAGCTATGGTGATTTACATAAAAGGCTAGATAAGGCAGCCATACTTATTGGCGATCTTAAGAAAGAAGCAGGGCAGTTTTCGGAAATATCCCGGTCGATGCGGGATTTACAAGAGTTTTTAACATCTCCAAAACTTAGAGGTAATATCGGGGAACATGTTTTGAAAGATTTGATCAGTCAAACGTTTCCTAAGCAGGCATTCCATTTACAATACCAATTTAAGTCGGGAATGAAAGTTGATGCGGCAATAAAAACCGACGCAGGGATTTTACCGATAGATTCCAAGTTTCCCATGGAAAATTTCAAGCGGATGGTTGGGGGTGAAACTCAAGCGGATAGAGTTGCCGCAGTAAAAGAGTTTGCTAGGGATGTGAAGAAGCATATAGATGATATTAGTAAGAAGTACATTTTGCCAGAAGAAGGAACGATGGATTTTGCGCTGATGTATGTTCCTAGTGAACCGGTATTTTACGAGATAGTTAACAGACCGGCTTTAATGGATTATGCGCGTGGCGTCCGGGTGTATATTGTTAGTCCCAGTACACTCTATGCCCACCTGCAAGCGATTCTTTTGGGATTTGAAGGGAAAAGGATTGAGACTAAAGGCAGAGAAGTATTGGCGTTACTTCGAGCGGTGCAGAAAGACTATGAAAAGGTGGAAGGGAATTTAGGAGTACTGGGGAAACATGTGACGAATACCTACAATCAAATGGCAAATGTGACGGGATCGTTTCAGCTTCTAGGACAAAAGTTGGCTTCGAGTCAGCGGCTGCCGGCGGCAGAAGATTCTCTAAAATTAGGTGAGTAGTTTTGGCGATGAAAACGATAGTGAGTCGCTTAGGCAAAACAATTGAGTTACGGGTTCCTCAATTTGGTGATGAGGAACAGTTGGCGAAATTTATCAACGGTTTGGTTGATGAAGAGGCTCCGATTTTAATTAACCAACAACAGACAAGGCAAGAAGAAAAGATTTATTTAGGGGAAGCGATTGAACGCGTAGACAAGAAATTGCGGGTTCAGTATTTATCGTTTTACGAAGAAAAGTTGGTGGCTAACTGCCAGGTAGACAAGGGTAGGTTTCGAGAAGAACGGGTGGGAACTTTTGGGATTTCGGTGGTGAAGGAGCATCGGGGGGATGGGATTGGATTTCAACTAGCCCGACAGGTAATCGATGAGGCACGCAAAAAACTGGGGATTTATTTGGTTCAACTAAATGTGTATGCAGGGAATGAAAAGGCACTAGGACTGTATCGGAAGCTAGGGTTTATAGAATATGGTAGGTTACCGAGAGCAATTGCTTACAAGCAACGATTCGTTGACAGGGTACACATGTATTTAGCGTTAGAGTAAGAAAAGACGTGCGCGAAGAACTATTCCTCAATAAACAACAGAAATTAGCGGTGGAGCACGAGAAAGGACCACTTTTGATCGTGGCAGGAGCGGGGACGGGAAAGACGACGGTAATTACCGAGCGAGTCAAGTACCTATCAGTTAAGCAGCAAGTCTCTCCTACCCGGATTTTGGCAGTGACGTTTACCGATAAAGCGGCTCAAGAATTGTTGTCACGGTTGGATGTGGTGATGCCTTTGGGATACGAGGAGCCGTGGCTTGGGACTTTTCATGCGATGGCAGAGCGTATTTTACGACATGAAGGATTAGCGGTGGGATTGGATCCGGGGTACACAATTATTTCTCAAGTTGACCAGTGGATGCTAATTCGTAAACATCTGTTTGAATTTAATTTAGACTATTACCGTCCTTTGGGGAATCCGACTAAATTTGTTTCCGCTTTGGTAAAGTTTTTCTCCCGAGTGCAAGATGAAGATATATCAGTAGAGGAGTTGGAAAAGTTTGCAAAAAGTAAAAAGCGAAGAGCAAAAAGCGAAGAGCAAGGTGAAGAAGCAGTGCGGTTGGAGGAGTTGGCGGGCGCTTTTCGAACCTATGAACAGCTAAAACAGCGGGAGTCGATGTTAGATTTTGGCGATTTAATTAGTAAAACTCTCAAGCTGTTTCGGACCAGAAAGGCGATTCTCAAAAAATATCAAGAGCGGTTTGAACACATTTTGGTTGATGAATTCCAAGATACGAATTTTGCTCAATTTCAATTAATTAAATTACTAGCTCCGGCGTCGGGTAACCCAAATTTAGTGGTGGTGGGAGATGATGACCAGTCTATTTATAAATTTCGAGGAGCAGCAATTTCTAATATTTTAGGTTTTAAAATGGAGTATCCGAAAGCTAAAAAAGTAGTGTTGACGGTTAACTATCGATCAACTAAGTCAATTTTGTCCGGGGCTTATGACTTAATTCAAAATAATAATCCGGATCGATTGGAGGTAAAACTTAAGATTAATAAGCGACTGACGCCAGAGCGAGATTTTCAGGCGAAGGAGAAACCGACAATTGTGCAGTTACCCAGTGGAGAAGCTGAGGTTGATTTTACCCTTAAGAAAATTTTGGCACTTTTGGCTAAAGAAAATTATACCTATAAAGACTTTGCGATTTTGACACGAGCAAATAAACAGCTTGACCCTTACCTTGCAGGTTTAAGGAGGATGGGGTTGCCTTACCAGCTGATCGGAAACCGAGGCCTTTTTGATCAAAGTGAAGTAAGAAATTTAATGCAGTTTTTACGAGTGGTAGCTAATCCTGATGATTCGGTGGCTTTGTTTCAACTACTGACTTTTGAGCCTAAAGGGATACCGATGGGAAAAGTTTTGGGAATACTACATCAAGCTAAGCTGAGGCGAACATCGCTGTGGAATTTATTAAAGGTAAGTGATGATGAGGGATTTAAGAAGGTGGTAGAGCTGATACAGACAGCGCAGGAGAAATCGGTGAGGGAGCCAGTCAGTCGGTTGCTTTATTATTTTGTTTCGGTTAGCGGTTATTTATCGGAGCTCATCCGTCAAGAGACGGTAGAAAGTGGTTTGAAGGTTAAAAATATCAATTTATTTTTTGATAAGGTGCGGCGGTTTGAAAGTGAAGCTAAGGAAACTCATGTGGCCGATTTTGTGGAAACCCTTAATTTATGGGAGGAAGCGGGTGAGAATCCGGCACAGGCGGTGATTGAGGATATTGATACGGTTAATCTTTTGACGGTGCATGCCGCTAAGGGACTTGAATTTCCGGTAGTGTTTGTTGGTAGTCTGGTGGCGGGGCGATTTCCGGCGATTGATCGCAAAGAACCGATTGAATTGTCAGATGAGTTGATTAAAGAAACATTGCCAGAGGGAAGTGGAGCTTTAGAAGAAGAGCGACGTCTCTTGTATGTGGCAATGACACGGGCGAAAGATTACTTGTATTTAACTTATGCTTTTGACTATGGCGGGGTACGTAAGCGAGTGGCAAGTGGATTTTTGAAAGAGACGAAGTTATCGGAAAAAAAGGAAAAAGAAGAGAGGCAATTGTCGCTTTTGACTGATACTCCTCCTCCCTCACCAAAAGTTGCCTATTTAGATCAAACGGGGAGATTTGAGATTCAGTTTTTGTCGTATAGCCAAATTGATACTTTTTTAGCATGTCCCTTGAAATATAAGTATCGTTACATTCTTAAGGTACCGGCCGAGCCGCACCACGCGTTGTCGTTTGGACAAACGATTCATACTACCCTGCACGATTTTCACCAGGTAGAACAACAAGGTAGGATTTTATCTTTGAGCGAGTTCTTATTTATCTATGAAAAAAACTTTATAGATGAGGGTTATGAGTCGAGTGAACATAAGAAAGAACGTTTTGAGGCGGGCAAGAAAGCACTACGAAAGTATTATCGGGTGTTTCGAGAGCAATTGGGCAAACCCAAAAGGCTTGAACAGTCGTTTCGACTACGAATAGCCGGAATACCATTTTTGGGAAAAATTGATCGAATTGATGAGACCATTTCTGGTTATGAAATTGTGGATTATAAGACGGGAGAAGCGGCGGACCAGAAAAGAGTGGACAGGGATAAGCAGTTGACGATTTACGGTTTAGCGGCAAAAGAGGCGCTCAAATTGTCGATTGCTCGGATGAGCCTTTTTTTCGTGGAGAAAGGTGAGAAGGTAACGACGGTGAGGACGGATGAAGATTATCAGCGGGAGCGGGAGCATTTGGAGAAAATGGTAGAGAAGATTAAAGGATCCGACTTTAAGGCAACGCCTGGTTATCCTTTTCCGTGTAAGTTTTGTGAGTATAAGACGATTTGTCCGTTTGCGAAGAAGGGATAGGGTGGATTTGGTGGCGACAGTAATCTTTAGTTGGGAAAGCTAATTTTCGGGAGCGAGGATATAGACGTCGACGTAACGGGCGGCCCACTGGCCCATGAGGGAGTCGTAACCAAGATCGAGGCGTTTGCCTTTGACGGCGCCGCCGATATCACCGGCGACAGCCAGGCCGTAGCCGGGAATATAGAGTTTGGTGTAGAGGGGGATAACTGTAGGGTCGACGGCAACGACTCCGAAACCTTGCTTCATGCCGGTAAAAGTAAATGAGCCGCAACCGGGGCAGGTGGAGTCGTAGCTGGTGGCCCAGAAACCGGTGAGTTTTTGGAGGTAGGTAATAACTCCATGTTCGGTGGCTATAGTTTTGGGAACTGGTTTGGTGCCGCGAAGAACAAGTTGATTTTGGGGGGTTTTGGTTACTTTTTCGGTAGTTATCTGATCAAACTCTTGTTCGTCGTAATAAGTGGTGACGGTAGTGACTTCTTTTTCTCCGTTGATTCCGGTGACTTTGATGGTTTCGGAGTCTAACTCGCTGGCGGGATCGTCTTGATATTCAACGGCAAAAGGAATGGGAACGATAGTGGTATTAGATTTTTCGCTAAAGCGAGATTCGGTGGCAAAAACGGGACTAGGGGGATTTAAGACATAAACGGAGGGTTTTTGAGTAGTTGCCTCTTCAGGTTTGGCGACAATCAGTAAAGGAGTAATGATGAGAACAAGGAAAGGGATGAGGAGGCGGTTCATGTAATTTCAATATCTAGCAGAATAGCGGCGTAAAATCCACCAGCGAATAGGGTCGGCGAGGCGGTAGAGATTGTAGAGGGGGCGGTTGATGATGAAGTCGAAACTACCGACAAATTCAACTAGGGTAGCGCCGTAACCCAGTTTGAAACGGTGAAAACCATACCAAGGATCTTTGAGATTGGGGTTGGGGCCTAAGGCGCCCCACATGTCAAAAAGTTTACAGCCCATGGTTTTGCCGAAGCGGATGGTTTCCCACATCATTAAGTTGCTGGCCATGGTGTCGCGGTGGAGGTTACTGGAGGCGCCGTAGGGATAGTAGAGAACGTGATTGAAGACAAAAACAATCCAGGTGACGAGAGTTTGATTTTGGTAGGTGGCTTTCAGAAGGTGGGCGATGTTATTCTTTCTCATGAATTGCCACATTTTCCTCTGGTAAGTTTCGGTGTGGGCAAAGAAGCGTTGACGCTTAGTCGTTTCTTTCCACAAGCTGATGTAGGTTTCGAATGCTTGATCAGAATTATCAACCGAGACGACAACGCCTTTTTTTTGGGCGAGACGAAGGTTATAACGAGTTTTTGGTTTCAGGTTTCCTAACAATTCGGCTTCTGATTTAGTCAGATCGAGGTGGAAGGAGTAGTCGGTGAAGAGAGGCCGGCCCCGGATACAACCGTTGACGAGGAGAAATTTTTGATGAGTCAATAGCTGTTCTTTGTTGCCGATGGGAGCGAAAAGGTTGGGTTCTAGTTTGATAAAAATTGACCGGTATCTATTGGCGAGGTGGCGAAGGGTGGTAAAAGCGGCGGCAGAGGGGAGATGGCTTCTCGGGAGGTAGCCAATAGTGTAAGGAAGGTGGGGAAGTTGGTGGATGGTAAGTTGGAGGGGTTTATCGTGGTCGAGAAAGCGCTCGACTGTAACGCCGGTGCTTTTTCTAAATTCGCCCCAGGCGAAGGATTGGAGAGGGTGAGTAGCGGAGGTATTGAACGATTTAGGATTCACAGTTAAATTCTAACACGGGTAAGCGGTCTTGTTTGGTTGATAGAACGACGGTACAATACATAGGTGATATTATGAGTGATCTTCCCAAAAAATTGCCCCGCTTTACGTATCGTTATTTTTGGAACGTAGATCCGGCAAAAATCCAGATATCGCAATCGTTACCGACCGTGCTGGAAGTGTTGTTAGAAAGAGGTAATCTGCGAACGTACCGGTGGATTATTAAAAACATTCCGGTTAAAAAGATAGCGGAAACAGTGAGACGGTCACGCCAATTGCGGCGTAAGACGGCTACTTTTTGGGCTCGGTATTTGAAATTAGATAACAGTGAGGTGAAATGTTTGAGTCCGGAATATCGCCAACTACCAAGCAAGCCCTTTTACGGTTAGCCAAGCTTTCTTCAATGTCCAAGTTTTACTTAGCCGGTGGAACGGCAGTAGCATTGCATGTAGGTCACCGGTTATCGTTTGATTTAGATTTTTTCTCTGAAGGAAGATTTGATTCTCGTTCTTTAGCCAAAGAGTTACGGAGGTTGGGTGAATTCGAGGCGGAAACGGAGGAAGAAGATACGTTGTTGGGGGTGTTTGAAAAGACCAAAGTGAGCTTTTTTTTTCTGGACGAACGGCTGATTGTTACGACGTCAACGTATGGTGGGGTTCGAGTGGCAGCAAAAAAAGATTTGATGGCCATGAAAGTTATGGCGATTTCGCATCGGGGAAGCAAACGAGATTTTATTGATTTATATGCATTGATAACCACTGCTCGTTTGTCTTTGGTGGATGTGTTGGGGTTAGTGAAAAAAAAATATGGAACGAAGATAAATTTGACTCACATAATTCGTTCTTTAGTATATTTTGAGGATGCCGATAGTGATCAGACGCAACTTCATTTGTTGAAGCCGGTTGATTGGGAGAAAGTAAAGGCTTATTTTGAGCATGAGGTGCCACAACTGATCCATTCCGTACGGGGATAATTCAAAACAAATTGGCCCAAATGGTCATGGCTTGGCGTAATTTTTTAAAGTAAGCGGTTTTAGGGAATTTGGCTTTGCTGGCGAGTTGGCGATAGCAGGATTTAGGATCGGGCTGGGTGAGTTTTACTTGGTCGACAATTTGCCACAAGGTTTCGTTCATTTTTAGGCCAGCCATTTCTTTTTTGAAGTTGTCTGTTGTCAGAGAAGCTTTGCGATGGTCGACAAAAGGAGAACCGGAGATAATTCCCCAGCCTAAGTGATCCATGATTTTTTTGGAGAAAAGGCCAGCCCAGATATCGTCATAACGGTTAAATTCCCAGTCATTTCCGCTAGGGCTCTTTCCCATCATAGGGAGAAACATGAGGGGAGTAACCTGGCGGCGGAAGGCTAAATTCATGGTACACATGGGATAAAAGTAACCAAAGGGGATAATTTGGCGGAGGGGAGGATAGGGTTTTTCGTTTAACAATTTGGGCAATTTAATTTCGGTTTTAGCGTCGAGATCGAGAGCACCAGACCAGAGGCCGTGGCTAATCATGACCGGAAGTTGGTGGCGGTTTTGATAGGGGATGCCACGGGTGAAAAGCCACTTTGGATCTGGGTAAGTGGGAAACCAACCAGTTGGGGCTTGGAAGTTGAGGTTATCTAGGTGTTTTTCAATAAACTTAGCCTCGGCTGGATAACAGTCGTCGTCTAAGGTGAAAATGATATCAGCGTCAAGTTGGTGAGCTTTCCAGAAACCGTAGCTTCTGATGCCGGCGTTTTTACGAGAGAAAATCCAGGAATTTTTACCGAAATCTTGATCGATGTCTTGCCAACAAAAATGACGGATGGAGGCGACTTTGACTTTGGGGATAATGACTGTTGGCTTTGGCCCGTCCTCAATAATGAGGAGATGACAGGGGGAGAATTGATTTTTACAGGCTAAAAGAAAATCTAAGTTTCTGATGGTGGGGATGACGAGGAAAATTTTTTGATTTCTCCGGCGGTTTTTGGTTTTCATCTAGAGCATGATATCATGAGCACGATTGATAGAGTTAAACCAGTTATGAAAGCGTCTTCCAACGTGCGGCAATACTGCGATTTCTTATGGGCGATGACGGAGAAAGAGATTAAGGTGCGGTATAAACGGGCGGTATTTGGGTTTTTGTGGGTAATAGTTAAT
The DNA here is from genome assembly GCA_001803465.1 of Microgenomates group bacterium RIFCSPHIGHO2_01_FULL_45_11. Taxonomy (GTDB): domain Bacteria; phylum Patescibacteriota; class Microgenomatia; order UBA1400; family 2-01-FULL-45-11; genus 2-01-FULL-45-11. The sequence goes on from MHDE01000013.1 coordinate 25,958, forward strand.
CCGCTTCTTCAAATGATAGTTATTGGTTTTGTGTTCCGTTTTTTCATTAAGGAGCCAATAAAAAATTACTATTTATATTTATTAGTTGGGTTATTGGTTTGGAATTTTTTTAGTTTATCTTTAGCGAAAGCGACATCTTCAATTGTTAATGAAAGGTCACTTATTAAAAAGGCAAGATTTCCTAGTGAAGTAATTCCTTTGTCAATAATTATTTCAAACCTTATTCATCTCATGATTGCTTTTTGTCTTTTGATTCCTCCGATATTGATTGCAGGAACGTTTTCAATATTTAGTTTCCCAAAATTATTTTTAGCTATAATGATGCTCCTGGTATTTACTATAGGGTTAAGCTTGTTAACATCTGCCCTAAATGTTCGTTTTCGGGATATAAGCTTTTTTGTCCAGGCAGTCCTTATCATATGGTTTTATATAACCCCAATTGTCTATTCTATTAACGTAATTCCTAAAAGTGCAATGTGGATATGGAGGCTAAATCCCTTAACATCAGTTATTCAGTTATTTCAAGACTCTTTTGCTTCAGCTTCTTCTCCCGGACTTGGTATGTTTTCAATAAATTTGTTTCTAATCATTATTGTTGCATTAGTGGGCATAATGGTTTTTAGGAGGGAAAGTAAGAACTTCGACGACTGGTTGTGAGAATATGAAAAATACTGACATTGCCATTAAATTGACGAATGTTTCAAAAAAGTACATCGTTCGCCACGAAAAACCCACATTGGTGGAAAAATTAATAAATGGAAAAAAGGAAGAGTTTTGGGCTCTTAAGGATATTAATTTAGAGATAAAAAGGGGGGAGAAGATAGGAATAATTGGACCAAACGGATCGGGAAAAACTACACTTCTGAAATTGATTACGGGTATAAGCTCACCCACTTCGGGTACGATTGAAAGAAATGGGGAAATTATTTCTCTTATTGATCTTGAGGCAGGTTTTCATCCGGATTTAACAGGGATTCAGAATATTTATTTAAACGGGATGATTATAGGGATGAATAAAACGGAGATTAATTCAAAGTTAAAAAAGATCATAGATTATGCAGATATAGGAAGATTCATTGACGTGCCTCTTTTTACATATTCTGAGGGAATGAAGTTTCGTTTAGGATTCTCCGTAGCGGTAAATTCTGATCCTGATATCTTAATTTTAGATGAGGGTTTTGGGGCGGTGGATGAGCATTTTAGAATGAAAGCACTAAAGAAAATTCAAAATATTTTTAAGGGAGATGGAACAATAATGATATCTACTCATTACATGGACTTTTTAAGGAAAAACTGTAGAACGGTTGTATGGTTGGATAAGGGTGTTATTAAAATAACAGGAAATGTACTTAATGTAATTAATAGGTATTCTAAATAGTATTTATATTATTTATTACAGTATTCAGGAACCCCCTTTTTTATATGTGGAACAAATTAATTTCTGAATATAAATACAAGCAGTTAACCTGGTTTCTGACTGAAAGTCTTAATCTCCACTTTTGTGTCATTCTTAAGCAAGTCTCTCTTGGGATACGTTATAGATATCTTAATGAAACAGAGCTTGATTAACTTAAAGTAAAGAAAATTGGAATATCAACGATAGAAAAAGTTGTTCTAACAAATAAGATTTTGTCAAAACGAACCCCGTAAATTATTAGATATATTAGAAATGCTTGTAAGTTTTCGTATGGGAAATGAGACCCAATTTGGTGTATCACTCGTGATTTGTACACGGAATCGTTTTTTGAAAGGTGTGGTTTTGATTAAGGTATTAACTAAGCAGAAGGTTCCATTCCCATTCGAAATTATTATAGTAGATGCAAGCGATAAGGAAGATATTATTCAGATAATTAAAAAAACTCTCGTTTTATATAGAAATAGCTGTGAAATATCGTATATACATACTTCTGTGGGAGGGTTGTCAATTCAGAGAAATATAGGTTTATTTTATTCTCGTTATCAAGTGATTGGATATATTGATGATGATATGGTTCCAAAAGGTAAGTCTTGGTTGAAGAATATGGTAGAACCGATTCTTAATGGAGATACGAGTATTGTGGCCGGTAGAATTCAATCCAAACCTAATCCTTCGATTATCGTAAATAAACAGTATGAATATCTTTTTTCTCAATTTGAACCCGAAATAACTGAAAATAAGTTAATAATAGATCCATTTTTTGTACCCGTTGCAGGAAATTTATTCTTTACAAAGGAAAATATTAAAATGGCGGGAGGGTTTCGGCCTAATCTGGGGAGATCTTTTCAAAATAGATATCTTTCAGGAGAAGAATCAGAATTGTTGATATTTTTAAGACGTAATAAAAATAAATTGTTATTTAGATCTGACAGTATAGTTTTTCATTACTTAACGAACGAACGTTTAACCAGGATGTGCGTTACAAAGCGACTTTTTTGGCAAGGAATAACTGATTATCTTATCTACTCCCACGAACCGATTTTTTCCCGCTGGTGGACTGAAGGGTGGAAGAGATGGATTGAATGGTTTGATGACTTACCTAATCAGTCGTTATTTCTATTATTTTTACACACAATTTATATATTTGGTTGGTTTTGTGGGTTTTTTTATAAAAATGAAAAACAATTTTTTTTTCAGGAAAAGAAGAGACCCTACAGTTTGTTATCGTCGTCAGTCTTTCAAAATTGTGATGAATGGATTCGTTATGGTAAAAAGATCTAAAAAGAAATTGCTGATTACGTCTCGAAGAACGACTCCACCATTTTTTGTAGGTGGCGATAGTGTTTCAATGTATTTGTGGGCAAAATACTTGGCCAGTAAGAACTATGAAGTGGTATGGATAGGGTCTTACAATGAAGCATCCGATTCCTTATCGGTTAGAAATATATATAGTATTAGGGGAGAAATTACTCCTTTTCAAATTCAAAAAATAGGTTATAAATATCAACTTCATTTGGAAGTGGAAAAAAGATGGTATGGTGTTACTTACAAAGACAAAAATATAAGTATTCAATGGCATTTGGTTAATGACAGTGCGCAGTATAGTAAGGTACTGCAAGCTATTCTATTAGAATTTCAACCGGATGCTGTAATAACATATTTAGAAGGTGCTATCGAAGCTATGGACATTATTAATGCTGGGACAGTTGTGCCGGTATTTAACGTAATTCATGATATGGAAGCATGGCAAATTCCAACCTTATTAGTTGCTGATTATTATGGATACGACGTTATATATGTATCAAATGCGTGTGAAAGAAAATATCGACTTTTACTTCGCCATTCAAAGTATAAAGTAATATACCCGCCATTTCAGAAACTTATTCCCGATAGTTCAGGAGAAATTTTAAGGGAAAAAAAGTATGTAACTATGATAAATCCAACTATCGTAAAGGGTTCAGAATTGCTATGTAAAATAATTGAGAAAATGCCCTATGTACAATTTTTGGTCGTTAAGAATTGGATGTCAGATGATCACATGGTTAACTTTTCGAAATATTCGAATGTATCTGTAATTTCCCGTCAGGTTCGTATAAATGACATATATAAACAAACAAAAGTATTATTGGTTCCATCCTTTTGGGAAGAAGCGTTTGGTCGTGTTATTGTTGAAGCTGCATTGGAAGGGGTTCCCACTATTGGTTCAAATCGAGGTGGTATTCCGGAAGCGATTGGGACTAATGGTGGTTCTGTTTTGGACTATAATAATTTGGATGCTTGGGTCAAAGAAATTGAAAAGTACTTACACAACAATAGATTTCAAAAAATTGGACGGAGAGCAAGATCAAATGCATTACGTAGATTTTGTGGGGACAAAAACTTGAGTAAGCTTGAAAATTATGTTATCTCTCAGTTGAAGTAATGATCCCTTAAGGTAACCAAAGCTATATGTTAGGTTAAGTAATAAAAATCCTGGTAATAGTGTCAAAGGTGTATCGAGCCTAGTGGGATGCAAGCTGCTAATATAGTATTTAAACTGTTTATGAAGGGACTTGTCAAGATATTTGTGATGATAAGTAAACATGCTTTTTCCATATTCCAACCATTGGTGAATAAAACTTTTAAAAGTATTTCTAAAGTCGTGATATAACCAAATTTTTGCTGAAAAGCATATTTTTGCGTGTGCTTGTGTTAAACGATACGAAAAGACTCTATCTTCAGAACTTTTTGTGAAAGAATCGTCATACGTAATATGGTTTTTCCTAATAAATTTGGTTCGGTAACAGGTGTTACTGCTCGACGCGAAATCGACAGGACCCTGGAACGTCAACCCTGGTCTGTATATTTCATCCCAAATCATATTCCAATAATTATTCGGGTCTGTTGATTTTTTAACTCCCGTTACAACATCAACATCTTTATGAAGATTAAGAAAATTTATAAGTTTTGAAATCCATTTTGAATGCACATATTCGTCCTGGTCAATAAATGCATAATATGGCGCATCAACTTGAGATAAGCATAAATTCCTAGCTCTAGACAAGCCAATTTTAGTTTTGAATAAATATTTCAGATGAAGATTTTTTTTTGAACATATTGTCTTTATTTGTTGAAACAATTCTTCGGAAAATTCGTCGTTATTGTCAACAACGATAATTTGATGTGGGAGGGGGTTGTTTTTTGAGATGAACGTTACACATTTTAACAATTGGGTGGATCCACCTTTTGTTGTTATGACAATATCGATATCAAAATTCCGTATAAATGATTTTATTTTATCTTTTGTAATCACAGTTTATTATATTTATTATCAAGGAGTCTGCATTTTAATACGCGATCTCTTTCGAAGTGGGAAAATATTGGGAATTTATGTACTTGTTCCTTTGAGTTGCCAAGCGCACAATAGCTAGAACTAATGTTTGGTGTTAGCTTGCTCATTCAACAAATCACTTATAACAGGTGTAACAATATCTGAAACGGACTGATTTCCCTTGCGATTCAGGTGTGTATCTTGTGGTAGATAGTATCCGGCAGCATCAGGATTATCATCCCATTCTTCTAATAGATCAATATAATTTATATGATTTTCGATAAAAAAATCCTTTAGAATTTTCTGTGGAAGTTTTATATCATAATCTGTATTTGACCAATTTCTTTCGGTGATGTTGGGGCGATATATATACTTTATCATGCTGTTTATAACACTAGTATTAGTAGGTTTTTTATTTATTATTTCAGAAAAAAGATTTGGGTTTACTTGGAATTCATCAGGGATAACGAGAACAATAAATTTTGCATTGACCTGTTCGGTTAATGATTTCATTGTCAGAATACTTTTTGTTACCAGATCCAGATGGTCATATAGTTTGCTGTTTTTGACTATAATTTCAGCCCTCTCACTTTCAAGATAAAAATATTGCTCTTTAGAAAAAGTTGGTAGACTTTCATCATAATCGGTTTTACCAATATTTACACCAAATTGTTGGGATGTTTTATCTTTATTACTAGAAAAATATTTTACTATTCGGAAACGTATGTTGTTTCTTAAAAACGAAAATAATCTGGATTGATAAGTCCATAACGGCATTTTATGTCTTGTTTCCTTATATCTTTGACTATAAATCGTATCATCATAGAAATCGTTTCCAACAAAAAACGTAAGCATTACAATATCAGGTTGATAAAGTAATCCTTCCATCTCCAATACTTTTAATTCCATTAATGGTCCAAAACCTAGAACACCAAGATTTATAACCTGAAAATTGGGTTGTGAATCATTTACCCTTTTTTCAGTTAATCTGCTGAAATGGTCATGATAGGGAACATAGCCAACAGATTGTGAATCCCCAATAAGTACTAACCGTTTTGTCCCGGAGGGTTTTTGGTATTGAACATCCGGGGTTTCAAAACCGTGTGAATTAAAAATAAAGCCATTAATTTCACTACCGGGGAATTGACAACAATATAATGTTAATAGATCCTTCCAGTTAAAAATGTTTGAAAGGTATTGTTGCTGATAAGGACTACTGGAGAAAAACCTTATTTTAGGTGAATGGTGTGATAGAAATCTAA
>MHDE01000013.1:31953-32161 GCA_001803465.1 Microgenomates group bacterium RIFCSPHIGHO2_01_FULL_45_11
CTCAAAAAAAATAAGCACAGTAATTAAACCGATAAACATTTTTAAAAGCTGTTTAACCATCATTTGTTTTTTAATTACTGGTTCGTTTGGTAACTAAAAAATCACCAATTACCAAATAATCTATGTCTGTTTTAATAAAGTCTTCAATAGCCTGTCTTGGATGCTCGACAATCGGTTCCCCCCTAAGATTGTAACTCGTGTTAAGAAT
>MHDE01000013.1:32181-39600 GCA_001803465.1 Microgenomates group bacterium RIFCSPHIGHO2_01_FULL_45_11
GTACTCGGCAAGAACCATCTGCATGGACTATTGCTGCTAACTCTTGACGTTTATTATCTTTTACTTGGAAGCAAAAATTCATAAATGGTGAAGCGTGATTTTTCTCCGGAACTTCAAACAGGTTATGTATTTGTTCCTGAAGAACAGAACCGGCAAATGGTCGGAATTGTTCACGGTGTTTAATAATATTTACTTTATCCTTCATATATCTGGGACTTGTTTTGGCGAGGATTGATCGATTTCCAAGGGCTCGAGGTCCGTATTCACATCTTCCTTCAAACCATCCAATAATATTATTTTTTGACAATAATATAGACGTTTTCTCTAACAGCTCGTTTTCTTTAGAGTATCTCTGGTAGAGAACGGGAAATGTATCCAGTATTGTTTGAATTTCTTCATCACTGTAGCTGGAACCAAGAGCTAATGAAGGAAGGTGGTGGTGTTTGGCTTGTTGAGAAATAATACGGTAGAAAGTAAATAACGCAGCACCCATCGCCGCCCCACTATCTCCAGCGGATCCTAAAATGTGAATACGTTTGAAATTAGTTTGTTTATATACCTTACCGTTTGCAAGCGCATTTAATGCAACGCCACCGCCAATACAAAGGTTTTTTTCGCTCGTTAAGTTGTAGAGATGATTCAGTATTAATAAGTACAACTTTTCAATAACCATCTGTATACTGGCAGCAATATCTTTATGTTTTTTTAATATTTTAGCGTTGGGTTTACGTGGGTTTCCGAATAACTTTTCAAATTTATTACTCCACATCCGAAAGCTTTCCTGAAATGAAAAATATTCAAGGTTTAGCTTGAAGCTGCCATCGGGCTTGATATCAATGAGTTTTTCAATATAAGTTTTATATATTGGATTTCCATATGCTGATAAACCCATGACTTTATATTCATCCTCATTAATCTTAAATCCCAGGTAGGCTGTAAACGTTGAGTATAATAAACCAATAGAATGGGGGAAGTTTATTGATAACAATGGGGTTAATATTTGATCTTTGACTTGCCATAATGCAGTCGTTTGATATTCGCCCACACCATCGATAGTAAGAATAGCAGCACGTTGAAATAAAGATGTATAATATCCCGCCCCTGCGTGACTTGTGTGGTGTGGTATGTAATAAATTGTTTTTTTGAATCCTATTGTATTTTTTATAATATGCTCAACTTTAATTTTTTGTCCTATCCAATCAGGGATTGAAAATAAAAACGGCTTAAGAGCAAAAGGGTACGTTTCAACAAATGTTTCAAGTAAGCGTTCAAATTTTAGAAGTGGTTTCTCATAGTAAGCTACTATGTCAATATCAGCTATAGATAGTCCAAGTGATTTTAGGCAGTATTCGATAGCTTGAAATGGAAATTGATTATCGTGTTTGATTCTGGAAAAACGCTCTTCTTCAATGGCTACGACCACTTTTCCATCTATAATAAGTGCCGCAGCACTATCATGGTAGAAAGCAGAAATACCGAGTATTTTCACCGTTAATAAGGAGAAGTATATATTGTTGGTTTGTCATTTTGTTGATCCTTCCAGAAAGAAGTTTGATAATTATTGGGGAACCCACTTGAAAACCGATATAGAATGTAGGCGATTCCGACACCGGCGAAATAAACAAATACTAAAATAATTCTCACGAAAATGGTATTTAATTTACGAGTCACCGCGATCATAATATTGGATAAAGAAAAATTGGCAGAGGGGAAATTTGAGTTATTATTATCAATCCTGCTATTAGAATAAGGATTCCGATAATTGGAATCAACCAAAACTTATTCGATTTAGTTATTAAGATAATTAATTGCTTTATTGACGTAAACATGAATGATTAAATTATTAAAATTTTAACAAAAGGAAATTAATAAGACAAATATATATGTTGGACGACCACGTCAGTGACGTTTTGAACTTTCTAGTAGCATACTCAATTGGTATTAAGTAATCAAGGGTTTAATGTGGACTGACGTTGTTGTAGATGGTAAGCCATTGAGTAAGGTTAGTGTTTGCCTCTTGTATATCATCAAGTCCGGTTTCAGATACTGATGATCACTCATCCTGTACAGTCCAGTTGAATCGTTCTAAGGCAGGAATATCTTTGGGTGTTTTTACCCTTGAATAAATCTGATTGATGCCTAATGCTTGCATGTTTCTTCAAAGTGTTTCTCAAATCCACTTCCATAGAAATTTTATTGTTGTAATTTACTAGATGTTTAGATAATTATCAAATTTGTTTAATAACGAGATAGAAATATTTTTATAGATGTAAATATATACGATAAATTATATAAGCTCTTTGATAGTAAATAATAATTGGATTTAGCTTGAAGGAAATTGAAAACTAGGATCTTGGTAGTAAATAATATATTTATTAATTTATCCTTGATATTATTCATCAATATTATTCTGTTTTGTATAAACATGTGGTGAAGTTTAGCTTCTGTTTTTCCCCATATAATATTTTTCTTAAAAATATATTTTTTTGATATTTTTGAAGAGGGAATTTGATGTAATACTTCTAATCTTTTAAAATATTTTACCAATAAATTATTTTTAATAGCTCTCCAGCATAATTCAACATCTTCTCCGACGATTTTTCTTTTATCGCTTTCTCCAAATTGTTTATCGAAGTATGCATTTGAACCCAATAACCGAAGGTTTAAAATGCAGTTTGCAGTATGTAGAGATTCGGGGAATACCAGGTCTTTAACTTCTTCTTTCCAGTAGAGATAAGCGTAAGCACAACCCCTTTTTATATTATTTGTAAACCAGGTGGGTACATTATTTTTATTAACATTCTTACTAATCATTGGTACGATAGGCCCTCCAAATATAGCAATTTTATTTGTTTTTTTGATGATCTGAAGAAGGCTCTTGATATAATTTTTAGATAATATTACATCGTCATCCAGATATAGTAAAAAATTGTATTTAGATAAAGCGATGGCTTTGTTTCTCAATGTTGATACAGGAACATTTTTATCATAGAAGAAATACCTGATATTTTTATATTTTTTAGAAAGTTTAGTAATATACTTTTTTGTATTACCGGTAGAGTGGTCGTCAATAATTAAAAGTTCAAAATTATTCTTGTTTTTTATTTGATTAAGTATTGATTTAAGACAAAAGTGTAATAAATCTTTGCGGTTATATGTGCAGACAGCTATAGTTACACCATTGTTTTTATAAAAATTGTTTTTCACTGGTTTAGTTTCCATTCTTAATGATGATTTAATACAAATTTCAATATTTGCGAAACTTTATTATTCCAACTATTTTTTGCTGCTAACTTTAATTGCTCTTTATGATAATTGTGAGGCCAAGGTTGGGAAAGCAAATATTTTATGTGACTTTTCCATTCTTTGTAGTCATTACCGATTTTTACAAATTTGGAAAATCTTTTGAGTTCTTCGATTGGTGTAGAAATAACAGGAATACCTATATAGAAGTATTCGAATAATTTCATTGGATAACAATATTTATTAAAATCATATGATGTGTCATACGGAATCATGCCGATATCAAACTCTTTGATAATTCTTTTGACTACTTTTCGACTTATTGTTTTAGGAATGAGGTAAGCATTTTTCAGTTGTTTTATTTGTTTGATTAAGGCTTCGGTACTGACGAATTTATCATCTTGAGGCATGGGCAAGAAAGCATCAGTGAAAACAAACGACACCTTTGGTAGGGCGGTTATAATTGAATTTAAAAGCTTAAAGTCAAGGCGATAGGTTAGATTGCCGATAAAACCGACGATGGGTTTGGGAATTTTTCGGAAGATTTTTTCTAAAGTTTGGACCTCTCTTTTTTCTTGATTCGTTAGTAGACCCTCGGAGGTGAAGGTGTCTAGATCAAAGCCTTGGGGAACAACAGAGTCTGGTTTTCGGATTTGGCTTTTGGCTATTCTAAGAGCGTGGGAATTAACAAAGAAAAAATCAACGTGTTTAAGAAGTGACTTTTCATCCCTTTGAATTTTCTTGTTTATATCTTGGTCGAGGGTGGAGAAGTAATCAACACAGTCGTAAATTGTTGTGACTGATTTGTGAAGGTGTTTGACTAATTCAATGTCAGCGGGGTCGAAACACCAGATAAGATCAGAGCGAATAAATTTTATAAAACGGGTTATGTAAAAAAGGGTGTAGCGTTTATTTATGGTTGCTATTAATTTTATTTTTAGAAGTCTAAACGGAAATAGAGTGGGAGGTTGGACAACGATGATGTTATTATCCGCAAAGAAATTTTGACGGCTGGCTTTCTCTCTCTGATTTCTGCCAAATAGATATTTAAGCATTGAAATGGGATTTCCAATTGTAACTAGGTAGACGATGTTACCCTGATTGGCCAGAATTTTGGCAGTTTGAAAAATATAATCGCAAACTACGTCAAATGAGTCGTTATAGGGAATGATAATTGTCTTTTTGATGGGAAAGTTTTCGGGAATGAAGTCATTAAGCGATTTTTTAGTTTCTGTTGTTATGGAATCTGAAAAGGTAAGTGTCCACATCAGAGAGTAGTTTTCCTCTTGAGTTAACTTTGAATAATTTGTATTGTCTACGTCTAAGATTTTCTCGGATTTGACTTTCTCAAAAATTCTTCCAATCTTAACTGATCTGCAAACAACATAGTTAGTCTTGTTTGAGATACCGCTGAGAAGTTTGTCCCGTAGTTTGTTTTCTTTTCTAGAAACGTAAACAATGTTAACTAATCCCTTTTCAAATAAATATAGTTGTAGTTTATAGAGAATGGTTCCAACTAATGGAATAAATAATATTCTGGAGTGGTAAAGATAGGCGACTCTAGGTGATTGGTTCATAAATGGATTTTTGATTAGTTTTAATCTAACGAATATATTTTAAATTCGTCATTTACGATTTCTAAGCTGTTTGTTTGAACTTTTCGTACGATTTTCTCTTTCTGATAATCAGCTCATCTTTTAAAAGCTGGGTTAGGTTTATTTTAGCGTCAGACAGTTTTGTGGTGGTATTATGAGCATATAGAGGTTTTTTTATAACTTTATATCTGCCTCTAGCCATTTCGAGCATAGGATAAAATAATGCTTGGTCTTCAGCGAATTGAAGCCAGGTGCCGTCGGGGCGGAGAAAAGAAGCCTTCTTTATTTGGTTAAATACTGATACCTTCCAAGTTCGGGGATGAAGAGGAAGGAATGGATAACGTCTATACGAACTTTCTTTAACTACTTTGAGAGGATAGGAAATATTGGTATACGGCTTGATTAAGCGGGAAGGTTTTGAGTACGTCTTTCCATTCCAAAATACACACTCTCCCCAGGTAAGGAGACAATGAGGACTTTTTTGATAGACCATTGATAGGTATGACAACACGGATGTATCGAGTAACCAATCATCTCCATCCAGATTGAGAACCACAGCATTTTTTTTGTCGGCAAAGTTTTTTAACAAATAATAAGCATTGCATACAGCGAATTTTCTTTTGGAATTAAAAACGGCGATGTGACTTTTTAGTTTTTTCTTGATAACGTTTTTTTGTTTGTTTGAATAGTTAGAGGCGTCGTCAATAAATAGTATTTTAAAATTCCGATAATCTTGTTTTAATGCGGAGTTTATACTTTTGAGTAAATTTCGATAACAATTCCACGATCTGATAAGTATGAAAAAATAGGGAAAGGATTTTTTTTCCATTTTTTTCTTGCGGTTCTTCCGTGCCTTTTGATCTTATCTTATCATCTTCTTATTTAACTATCTGGAGAGAAGATTGAGGTTTGAGTTATACTTACTTACATGAATAAAAGGATAACTCTAAGGAAAGTTTTTCTTTGGTTCTGTCTGGTGCTCTTTTTGTTCTGCCTGGTGTTTTTTTCGGAGTTTATTTACTTATATACAAAGAAGCCCGAAATTTTGCTTCCTAAAATACCTTTACTTAAGTCTTGGTTTTATTTAACTACTGGTAATTTGGATAAATCAATTGAGAATCTTGATAAGTCGGCTAATTTTTTTATTGAGAAAAATCAGACTTTCTACCCAGAAGTAATTTTTGATTCGGATGTTTCCAGTGGGCTGGCGGGGGTGAACGATACAATGAAAAGCGAAGTAGCCAACCTTCTAAAGGGATTTTTGCCCCAGGCCATCCTGGTTTCTTATTCTTCGATTGTTTCAAATATTTACTACATGATGGGTATGATTGCTTATGAAAATGGATCTAATGATTATGCAAAAGATTTTTTCCAGACAGCGGTGTATCTCAATCCAACATTGAGTTTATTGCATGTAGAGCTGGCAAATCTTTATTTAAACCAAGGTTTAGTTGATAAAGCTGATGAGGTGATAAATTATTGTATGCGTTTCCAATCTCCTTCTCAGCATTGTCGAGAGTTCAGAGAAGCGAACTTTTACCCGCCATTTTTACATAAACCAGGTTTTCTAAAAGACGATGTGAGAAATAACTTATTTTATTAACTTTCGCTTGTAATGAAGAAGTATTTGGTGTTATCCCCTCATATGGATGATGCAATCTTCAGTTGTTGCGATCATATTCTTTTTTGGCAGCAGGTAGGGATTAAGGTAGAGGTTGTTAATCTATTTACCTCGTTTCGAGCTAGAAATGTTTCTTTATCTTTGAAACGACATCTGGCTGTTTTTGGATTTGATAATGCGGGTCGATATGAAAAGGTAAGAGAAGAAGAAGACCGTGAAGCTTTGGCGAAATTGGGACTGAAACCAACAAACTTAGATGTTATTGATGGTTTTTTCAGGAAAAATGGAGATAATTTTATTTATTCCAATAGGACTTTGTTTTCTGGGAAAATATCTAGTTGGGATAGAGGCTTAGTAGAAAGAATTAAACAGAAACTTGCTGACTATAAATTCGTTGATAAAGTTATTGTTCCATTGGGTGTAGGGTTGCATGTAGATCATTTGATAGCAAGAGAAGTTTCCGAGAATGTGTTCGGAAAGAAAAAAATTATGTATTTTGTTGATAGTCCATATTATTTGAGGATATCGAATTGGAGGTTTAACTTTCTAGTTAAGTTGCTAAGGATGAGGTGGTCAATAAAAAAAATTTCCTTTAAAAAGAAGCAGCTTCTTCAACTGTATACATCTCAATATTCATTACTGTTTAAACAGGTTCCCTCGTATTACGAAATAGTATTATCATAGTGAATGAAGAGAAAAGTGTTAATTATTGTTAAGAGGCTTGATGGTGGGACTGGAACGTTTGTCTTGAATTTAATCGATTTGGAAAAGGAATCCAACAACAACTTTCATTTTGACATTTTATCTTTGGAAACTCCGGCGTTTCGAGACATTGTCAGAACCGACGTAGAGTTTTTTTCTGGCAAAAACACTTACCCAGAAAAATATAAGTTGTACCCAGCTGGGATAATTACTCTAATAAGAGAAGTCGTGTGGTTAACAAAGAAGATGGGTGAGATG
>MHDE01000013.1:39610-45102 GCA_001803465.1 Microgenomates group bacterium RIFCSPHIGHO2_01_FULL_45_11
TTATTTAGCATTAATAGTGAGTCGAAAAAGAATACCAATGATTGCGAATATTCATAATAATGTACGCGATACCATTAGATCAAAATCTTCTCCAATTCTTGGTTTTATTCTGAAAATAATTTTTAGTCACGTTCTTAAAAAAGTTAATTTTATAATTTGTGTCAGCACAAACCTATCCAGCCAGGTAAAAGATTACTTTTCTTTAAAAAGTCAGCCTCACACCATTTACAATGGAGTTACCATTCCCCGAGGTATTAAGCCGAAGTCATTTAAATATAAGAAAAAGATTTTACTTTGCATATCTCGTTTTGATAAGCAAAAAGATCAAGTCACTCTGTTGAAAGCATTCCATATGGCTTTCAAAGAATTTCCGAATATAGAGTTGGTGTTGGTTGGAGACGGGTCGCTTAAAGAAACCATCCGTAAAAAAGTAGAGAAAATGGGCATGTCGAGAGAAATAAAATTTTTGGATTGGGTGCAGAAACCTGAAACGTTATATCAAAAATCAGATATATTTATTCTTTCTTCAAAGCGAGAGGGGTTGCCATTTGTTTTGATCGAAGCGATGTCTTACGGTTTGCCGGTAATTTCGACGAATAGTCCCTTTGGTCCCTCCGAAATTTTAAAGGAAGGCAAGGACGGCATCCTTGTTCCTATTGGTGACTATGGCAGTATGAAAGAGGCCATCATAAAGTTAGTCACGAATAAAAAAATGTATGAATCCTTGTCAAGAAAATCTATTAAAAGGGCTAAATTTTTTTCAAAAGAAAACATGCTTAAAAATTACAGAAAAGTCTTTTATTCTCTAAGTGAATAGACGGGAACGATCATGAGTACCAAGATCTCGATTTTAACCCCAACCTACAACCATGAAGCATTCATTTCTAAATGTTTAGACTCTGTTCAGAATCAGACGTACAAGAGTTGGGAGCAAATAGTAATAGACGATGCCTCTTTGGATAAAACCAGTAAAATAGCCGAGGCATATGTTAAAAGAGACAAAAGGATAAAAGTAGTCAAGCATAAAAAAAACTGGGGAATATCAGGATTATCTAAAACATACAATCAAGCCCTAGAATTAGCGACAGGCGAATATATTGCTATATTGGAAGGCGATGACTTTTGGCCCCTGGATAAATTGGAGAAACAAGTATGCTCTTTTGAAAAGACCGACTACATTTTATCTTTTGGAGACGCAGTCATAACCAATAAACTCGGTAAGCCAATAATGCTTTACACGTACAACTTCGATATTCGAAGGCTTAACAATATTCCTGTCGGTTCCATAATCAGTCTCTATGAGGGTTTATCTTTTTCCATAATTCCGAGCACGGTAATTATTAAAAAAAATAGCTTGTTAAGGTTTGGTGGTTTTAAAAGAGATTTAGATTACCCGTTTACTGATATTCCGACGTTTTTACATCTTTCGCTGAAAGGATCATTTTTTTATCAAAAAGAAGTGTTGGGATTTTATCGGAAACATTCAGACTCATCGTGGTTTGAATTTGCCCGTTCTAATCAGGCTTTGGGAAGGAGAAAAATTCAAAGGTGCATAAACACTTTTACATCTAAAAATAAAGATGAACCTTCTATCAAAGAGAACCTGTTGAATAACAAGCAAATAAAATTAGACCAAGAAGAATTTATCAATAGAAAGCGTCATCGACAAGAGTTAAGTAACGTACTGAACCAAATTGCTTTCAAAGATGTTGTTGGTTTGAAACAAGCGCTCATAAAATGGTGTAACGTTAAATCAAACAACACGTTCTTAACGAGAATTATTTTTACGAGCATAGCTTATGTGTTGACAATTGTACCTTTAATGGAAGTGATTTTTAGTATTCGCTATGCGGTGTATGTCTGTTCTTGTTCGTTGAGAAAGTTGCTCTACTAAAAAAATTTAATTTTCCATCCTTGCCGTGTCCGGAATGCGTATTTAGAAAGAACACTATAAAATTCAAAACCTTGTGGAAATGATCCTAGGTTTTTACGTCTATAAGTAACAAGTTCACTACTATGTTTGTATGTATCCAAGAAAATCCCTAGATACAAAACTGGTCCATACTTTATACAGCTGTACAAGATTGCCCAGGTTTGAACCAATATAATATTGGATAGATTTCTTATCAGCGTCTTTATCGGCCAGTTCATTATCATCACCCAAATGATATTTCGGTAAGAGTGGTACATTACAAAATAACTTTTTTTTCCTGAGGTAGTGGAACCCATGTGGAAGGCAATCATACTTTTGACTTTGAGCATCTTTGTTCCCACCGCACAAGCGCGAATTGAGAGGTCAACATCTTCATGATAGTAATGAAGAATGGGGTTAAAAATATAACCATAGATTTTTTTAAGACGCTTTAAGAATTCTGTTTTTATCAGGAGACAAGAAGCAGGTGCTACTGTGGTGGGATTTTTCAAACCCGTCGATTTTTTAGCATATCCTGAATTAAAATATTCACCTCCAAAAGAATCAATCTGCTTTTTATTCTTTTTACAAACCAAAGGAATAATAAAATCGGGGGAGCCAGATATTTTTTTAAATTCCTTAAAGAAAGTAGTCGCAATCCAAGCGTCATCATTGATAAGTAAATAATAATTTGCAGGATAGCTGTGTATGGTTTGTTTAATGGCTTTGTTATTCATCTCGGCAAATCCTGCCTGGTTTGGTGCTTGAATAACTGTGTCAACGTTTTTAACGCTTAACTGGGGGCTGGTTTTGTTTTTGGTCGTAACTACAAAAATACGAATTTTAATTTTTGCCGATCTAGAAGACTTGAGCAGTGAATGGATGCATCTAGTTACATGCGGTTTAATGGTTTTGTTTAGCGTTGACGGTATAATGACGTTTATAAACATATTTTTTGGTCAGGATGAAATGGTCTAATTTAAAAGCTAGTTTAAGATGTCCTTATTGTGAGAGTAAACTTACTTGTAAGTTTATCAAAAGTGACCCGAGGTACGAAAATTGGGGTGTGTGTCGGTGTTCCTGCGACGAGTACCCGATTGTCGAAGGAATATTTTATTTAATTAAAGACGATCGGAGATCAAATCGACACGCTGTTTCTCATATCAAATCCAGAAAATACCTTTCTGCTGTGTGGATGCTTCTTTACACCAGTCATCGTAATTATAAATTAATAGCATTATCGGCGTACTTTTTCCGTCGTTGGCTACAATTATCACTGTCACTAAAGTTTTGGTTGCGCATTTTAAAACAAACCGGGCCTTCAAAGGACTGGATTACATATATTTTGGAAAGAAATAACAGAGACGATATTCATGTGGCATTAAACTTAACTATTCGGTACGCGAAGAGGGGAGGAATACTGTTAGATATTGGTTACGGTTTGGGAAATTTACATACTTTGTTACAAAAAAACAAATTTAGTTCGTTCTTTGTTGGGTTGGATAAGTCTTTTTGTTCTTTATTTTTATCAGCAATTCATCGAGAGAAAACAGATGTTCTCCTTGTATGTACCGACGTTGAAGCGGGATTGCCGTTTCTAGATTCTACATTCACTGATGTGGTTATTGTTGATACGTTTTGTTCTACGTTTAAAAAGGAATATGTAATATCGGAGACTGCTCGCGTATTACGCGATCATAGATTTCTTTACTTCGTTAACCTATATGGAACCAGCCGTAGGTCGTATTATTGGGGGTACGGAATTAAATACGATAATCTCAGAAAGATGTTAGAAAGATATTTCCAGAAGATACGTTTCGTCGAAAGTTGTTTGATTAATGGTAAAGTTAGAAAAATCAAGGAAATTTCTAAGACAAAATTAAGCTATTCTGGTTATGCGATCAAGTAACCTATTGTTTTGTTACGAGAAAGATTGCGGGGGTGAGACTATTGCAGTAAAAAATATCATTGCGTTTACAAAAAAAGAAAAAAGGGTTGTTGTTGATGAGTATGCGGTTGATAAAATGACTTCGTTTTTTACACCAAATTATTTTTATTGGATTTTTAAAAATCTCATCGGTTCCTTGTTCATGTTAAGCATTTCAAAACCATATGACTGGGTAATAACTACTACCTTTACTTGTGGTGTAGCGGCAGTTTTTTTAAAGCCGTTTAAAAGATACCATGTTTGTTTTTATTATCATGGTTCAAGATTGCCTAAATCAGATTTCCACGTTCTGCCTTCGTTGTTCCTGTCCATAAAATTTCACTTGGTTTATTTTTTACATAATTTTTTTCTAAGAGAAACCGATTTGATAATAACGCCTTCAAAATTTTCCGTAGAACTCCTAAAGCAAACCTTTCATATAATTAAAGAAAAAAGATGTCAGGTTATTCCGAATGGCGTTGATCCCAAAAAGTTCTACCCTCTTAAACAATATGACAGGGAGAGAGTAAGGAAGCTTTTAAAAATTCCTTCGACAGATATCATCATTACTTACATTGGGAGAATGGATTCGCAAAAAGGAATTAAGCTGTTAATTAACTCCATGAAGTTTTTGTTACTAAGAGGTAAAAACATACGGTTGATCCTAGCTTACAACAAGTTGAGTAGTGGGAGCGAAATTAAGTATTTTAAAACAATCCAGGTGTTCACAAGAAAACAAAATTTAAACAACAGTACTACTTTGTTTGAAAACTTTAATAACTTAAATTACATATATAATATAAGCGACATCGTCGTGCTTCCGACAAGACAGGATACCTTTCCCTTGGTCATTCTTGAATCGGCTGCCGCCAAAACACTTATTATAGCCGGTAATACAGGAGGTATTTCCGAGGTACTTAAAAGAATCGACACCCGTCTGCTCATAAAAAACATGAACGAAATTTCTTTCAAAACTCTGGCTCTAAAGATCGAATCAATCCTTAATTTGTCTGACCGAGAGAAGAGTAAAATCACAATGAAGGCTTATGCGATAGTTAATAACGACTATCGGTGGGAAAAATCAGCAGACCTATTCGTTAAGGCCCTTACTGTCTAAAGTTTTTCAAACGATAAAATGGTTGGATAGATGCTGACGTGATTAAAAATAAGGGGTAATGTTTGGTTTATTTTTAGCGATATATCATCAAGGACGTATACTTCATCACCAGCAACTTTTGCCTGAACCTTGAGGGTTATTAAACCATCGACATATTTAGGATCGTTTACACTAACTGCTTGTCCCCGGCCGTTGGTAATTAAATGGGTTGAAGGAGTAATGGTATTCTCTAAAACTTCAACTAGAGATTGTGAATCAGAATCGGTAATTTTATCACCCCTTTTTATAGACTGAATCACCTCTGGTTCCACCGTGCCACTAATTAAAACACCTTCGCTATTCACCGACGTAGTTACTCCCTTAATTAAAACTACAACTGTATACTCACTAGTCTCATAAAAAGATTTTCTATAAGGTTCGGGCAATTCAGTAACTAGACCATCGAAAATGACCGTAGAAAAATTAAAGCGGATGGGACTACCAAAGATGAGTGGTTTACCTTTTACATAATATAAACCAGCCTTTTTATCGTATGC
>MHDE01000014.1 GCA_001803465.1 Microgenomates group bacterium RIFCSPHIGHO2_01_FULL_45_11
TCGTATCCATCCAGGCATCGGTAAATTCTCGCCGCTGACTGACCGAATGCGTCGATGGTGAAGCCACCCGAAATAAACTGTGCTTCCTGCCTGATATAGCCAATGGTGACTAAAGCGCTGCCGGGAAATAGCCAGACCCGATTTAGCAACCAGAGCTTTCAACTCTTGTAGGGTAAAGCGGTGCATATGACCCAAGATTTCCCGCTTAAGCTGCCAATCAACTAGTCGTTCTAGCCAATAGTCCACTATCCACCAAGCCCTTTCAAGAGGCACGACAAGGTAGAGCCGACCGTTCGGTTTAAGGACTCGGGAAATCTCGCTCATCAAGAGCGCCGGATGGTTGACGTGCTCTAAAACATCACTCGCTATCACTCCGGCAAATGAGTCATTTTTAAATGGCAATCGCTCTCCGTTTCCAACTACAGTGACCGACGCTCCCGCCTGCACCATGACATCAATTTCGAACAATTCTATGGCTTTATTATCATTAATGATCGCTCGCGCCAACCAACTATCGCCGGTACCAATATTTAACACTCTCCCCCGAACTCCTTGAAGCGCCTGTCTCCCCCAGCGACGGTGATGCCAACGACCCAACCGCAACCACAATTTAAAATCAAGCATTAAAAAATCTCCTGTCAATTTCTGTTTCTAAACGGGATACTTGCCGTTTTAGGTTGTACTGCCGTTCGGCTCGCTGCCGGTTTTCTTTCCCTACCAACCTGCGCCGTTTCTCGTCCTTTAGGGCTTCTATTAAAGCCTTTATCAATTGATGGTCGTTTTTTTGTTCCACCAACCAATTTTGCTTATCTTTCGGTAAGAGTTCAAACATGCCAATCTCCTCGGCTATTCCCCCTGAGTTGGAGGCTACTATGGGCAAACCGCTGGCTTGCGCTTCCATTAACGCATGACTAAAGAATTCTTCAGTCCACTTAATCGGTCCCCAATAAAGGTCAATTGACGGTGAAACGAAAATGTCTACCTGTCGGTAAATTTCTGGTAACTGATGGTGACTGAATTTACCTAATATTCTTATACCTTTAACTAGACGAGCAGTCTCTAATAGGTTGCCTTCACCGACTAACCATAGTCGCGCCTCTGGTACCGCTGCCACCACTCGCTGCCAGATTTCTAATAACCAGGCTACTCCTTTAAATCGTTCCATCCTCCCGACAAACAGGACCCGTAACTCTTTATCACTGCGTTCCCGGCGAGGCGTAAACCGCTCTAGGTTTACGCCGTAATACAACTGAATCAGCCGGTCACTGGGAACGCCGAGTTTCTGGAGCGCTTGTTCACTTCTCCTGCTTCGCGCCACTAGCAGGTTGGCGGCTTTAAGGATGAAGCGTACCTGCCAACTATACGGTGGTAAAAAATAAGCCGGGTGATGGTCGAGGCTCGTCCAGACTTCCACAACCAACGGGATTTTTTTAGCTCTGGCAACTGCTGCCGCTTGGGAAGAGTCAAAAAAATACAACTCGTGCGTTTCTAAGACATCAATGTTCCTGCATGCAGAAGCTAAATCTTGTAAGTGAACCCATGACTGGTGAGTCTGTCTCCTTAAAATCCACCGTACCGGATCTACGCCATAGACAGGTTTTAATGGTAACGCCCGCCAGTCAAGACCGCTTCGAGCGCAAAATCGGGCGACTTGTCTATCAGCCGGTCCACTGATAAAAACCGGCGTAAAACGGCTGAATTGCCTGGCATACTCCGCTTGGGTTACTCGGGGAACTACCCCGCGGACTATTCCAATCTTCATAATCACTAAGCCTCATCTGCTCGCCACCATCGCTTGATTTTTTTGGCTAGGGTAAGTTTGGGCAGCTTTAACCACTCCGGTTTAACCAGGAAAACCACCAGTCCCAGCCAGCCAGCCAAAGATGCCAGTTGATACAGCCGATACCGCCAGGGTAACTGGATCCTAAACACCAGCCGATCGCCGGCGTTGAGGGTCGGCAAAAAGACGTATTTGAAGTTAGGGCCGGCTTTGTAAATCTTTAAGGCTTGACTCTGGCCGTTGGCAACTACTTTTGCCTGCCAAAAGGGATGCCAGGATTCTTTAAAATACACACCGTATCCCTGCCCTACCCCGCGCAAAAACTCTAGCTCCACTTGATCCTGACTACGG
Source organism: Microgenomates group bacterium RIFCSPHIGHO2_01_FULL_45_11 (assembly GCA_001803465.1). Lineage (GTDB taxonomy): Bacteria > Patescibacteriota > Microgenomatia > UBA1400 > 2-01-FULL-45-11 > 2-01-FULL-45-11. The sequence continues at coordinate 2,132 of MHDE01000014.1, forward strand.
CGGGTAGCTTTAAAATCCTGGTCAAATACCAATTGATTGGATTCGTGGTCGCCTAACAACCAGGTAATAAGTCGGTTTACCAGTTTGCCTTCTTCATTATCCCAGTCAAAGCCGTCAATGTGGTTTAAGATGTTCATGCCTGACCAGATGACTCGGCCTTCGCCAAAACTCCCGCCGGCAACCAGGGGCATGCCTTTAACCGTTAAGATTGGCCGAGCCCAGTCCCTTAGAGAGCTATCAGTGGAAACACCCCACGGTTGATCTTCCCAGATTAAGGGCCTAAACGAGCTGGTATTGATGTCATTCGTATCGAAGAGGTTTGTAGTCAATTCGTAATCTCTCGCCTTGCCTAAATCCTGCCACACTAAACTTTTGGTAGGAAAAAATTCGGGCGTTTCTCTTTGCTGCCAATCGGCAGCGGTGAATTGCCAACCGGTATCAACAAACAGGTTGCCGCCGGCTTTAAGATACTGGTCGAGAAGTTGCCAGCTTTGTTGTTGATCTTTAGGATTTTTATAGTCATAGCCGTATAACCAAACTAAATCAAACTGGCTAAGTTCTTCCGGGGTATAGTCGGTGACGTGAGGGCGACCATGGATAAGGATCGCTTCCTGGTAGGGTACTAAATTATAGACGGCTTTGCGAAACACTAACTCATACATTTTGTATTTAGGTTCATCTTTACCGATGACTAAAATTTTGGGTCGGGTATCTACATCGATTATCGGACCGACTGCGGGCCATTCATATAATCCCAAACCATCATAGAAGTGGGGGGTAATTACCTCGGAATGTTTCTTGAGTCCCACAGTGACTAACTCTGCTACCGGGTCGGTTTTATGGTTGAGTAAGACATATTTAACTCCGAACCACTGGGAGAGCTCGGGTATAACCGGTCGATCTACATAGGTCATATCCTTCCAAAAACCGAAACTGCCTTCATATATCACCTGAATGGTTTGATTTAAGACGCTATCGTTATCATAACTGTGAAGGAGAGTATTTCGGGTTAGGAAAGGGGAAGCAATTCTCATTGAGCCGCCATTGGGAGAGACAAGCAAGCGCCAAAAATCGCCTCCAGGAATGGACTGCAAAAAGGTAGCTACTTCTGGCTCGACCACGGTCTCATCTCTCAAGTTAGCTAGGGGTATTTGCCATTGCTTTACATCGGTAAGTTGAGTGAGAGGGCTGTCTTGGCTCCTTTGACACCAATCAACGGAGTATGGCTCCCAAAGATTACATTGGCTCATCTCCCGACCATAACGGATTCTATCGGTAACCTCTCCCGGCCGGTTACGCCAAAACCATAACCAACCACCGGTAACTATGATGATTACAACGGTTATTACTAACTCCCTTAAGCTTTTAAGCCAACGGTTGTTTTGGATAAAGCGAAACGGAAAGATTACCCAGTAAACTAAACCAAAGACTCCCCAAGCCGCCACCACTGGGATCAGGACTCGGGTCGGATAAACTAACACCCGCCATTGATTAAAAAAGATCAAGATGGGCAGGCGGCTGAAAAATGCCAAGATCTGGGGAGTGACGCCAATTGTCATCATGATCAGACTCGCTCCAAAAGCTAGGATTAATCTTTTTTTCTTGAAAATAAGTCCCATCACAGCTCCCAGAGGTAATAACAAAGTTATGGCTAAAGGAAAAGAAAAGTGCCGAAAACGGTCAAAATCGGCATCTTCTGGTAAATCGAAAGAGAAAAAGTTTTTTAGGTCAATATCGTTGTAATAAATACCTGATTCCGTGCCTCCATAAATGACGCCGCTGCTGGCCAAACGCCGGTATTCCTGGTAGGGTAAAAGCCAAAAGCTAATCAAAAGAACCATCACGAAAAAGAGGGCTAGTAAGCTTGTGGCCAGACGTTTCAGCCGCTGTAAGCGGTGATCGGGGTTAAAAACGGCTACCCCTAATCCATAGATCACCATAAAAAATATCGCTCCCAGAGCTACCATAGGATGGGACAAAAAGCCGAGGGCTAAACTGATTGCGGTCAAAACCCCGTAGGCTCGGGTCGTAACACCTGGGATGTGATTGAGACTTCTTCCTAACCACAAGTCAAAAAACAACAGAATCCAGGGGAATAAAACCATACCAACGCTTTCGGCAAAAAAACCCCATTCAAAAAGCCAGATATAGGCAAGGGGAGACAGGAGATAAAAAAGGCCAGCTACAAAGGCTACGATCCATACCCGCCACCGGACTAAGGCAAAGGTGTAGATGCCAAAGGCAAAAGCGGAGACGGACAGAAAACCGACCAGTTTGACCCAGGAAATAAGCCCTACATTGGTCCACTGGGATAACGCGACAATGATGATCTGAATTAAGGGGGGGTACATGTATTTTAAACCCACCCCCTCACCTTCCTTCGGGTTCCAAAAAGCAACATTGGGGAAACTCTTATTTACTTGAACGAGCCGGTTGATGAAGGCGGGGGTGTCGTTGCCGTGGAGTTTGACTAAATACTGACCGACGAGCACGTAACTTAAAGCCAGGTATATAACCAGCGTCGCTACAGTCAAAATGGTAATTGAGAAGTACTTTAAAAAAAAGCGCTGATTCATATTCAGAGGGGTGGGTTAGGTTTCTTCACTCTGCCACCATCTTAGCATCCTTCGCTTAAGAGTTAATTGAGGCGGTATCCATTTGGGCAGCCGCTTCGGAAATATCAACCAAGACAATAAGCCCAGAAAGGTTAAGACTCCCAGCAGTTTAAGAAGCTGATACCACAGTGGTCTTTTAATTTGAAAAACTAGTTTATCGGCAGAATTAATAGGGGGTAAAATTACATACTGATAATAAGGCCCGGCTCTGAAAATTGGTAAGGGCTGGGGCTTACCGGAGGCAACCAAAGTGGCTTGCCAAAAGGGATGATAGGCTTCTTTGAAATAAAATCCATACCCGGCAGGCAGATCACGCTTTAAGTTAAATTCCACCCGATCAGAACTACGCCTCACTGCTTCGAAGTCGGTGGGCCAGTGAAGGTAGTCAACCTGCTTTGGGTCCGGCAATAACCAAGCAGTCAGACTCCTTAATAATTTGACCTCTTGACTGTCCCAATCATATTCACCAAAGTGGTTTAAAATGTTCATCCCAGACCAGATCACTCGGCCTTGGCCATATTGGCCGCCGGCCAGCAGTGGATAGTCGTTGACCGAGACGAAAGGTTTTGCCCAGTCTCGAAGGGTTTGGCCAGAAGAAACACCCCAGCTTTGATTTTTCCAAATCAAAGGTTGAAAACCAGTAGCGTCGATAGCCTCTAAGGAAATCAAGTCAGAATGAAGTTGGTAGGCGCTGGTTTTGCCTAAATCGAGCCATTCGAGTTTGGCTAAGGGGTAAAATTCAGGAGTTTCTTCCAATTGCCAATCATCATTGGTAAATTGCCAACCAGTATCGACGAACAGGCTGCCGCCGGCTTTGACATATTCATCCAGAAGCTGCCAGGCCTTACGACGGTGGCGATGGTAGCGTTGGCCGTAGAGCCAAATGAGATCGAAGGATTTTAGCTCGGGCAGAGAGTAAGCAGTCAAGTCTTCGCCGCCATTGACCATCATGGCTTTCTCATAGGGAACGAGGTTAAAAATCGCCCGCCTGAAAACCAAATCGTATATCCTTAAATCCTGACGACCAATGACTAGAATTTTAGGCCGGTTATCCAGGCTGAAGATCGGTTCGCCTGAAGGCAGCGCAAATAGCGCTATCTGGTTGGCCACATCTGACTGCAGGACTTTTTGAAAGCCGGCCTCGATAAGTCGAGCGGTAGGTTCGGCTTCACCCATGAGCGCATATTTGACTCCAAACCAGTGAGCGATGTCGGTAGTGGCGCGAGGTTCTACATATTCCTGACCCAACGTCGAAAAAAAGTTGCTTTGCTGAAAATTAGCCAGGCCTTCATTTAACAGGTTGGTAGTGTCATAACTTTCCATGGTACTGGGGGTGGCGACGGCCGGCACAACCATCATAGCTTGACCTTTTGTCGGGTCGATGCTGACTCGGAAGAATTCTTCTCCCGGCAACTGGCGGTAAAAATCTTCTTCTTGGGGATCAAGGTAATGACTTTGGTAAAACTGGGTCAGAGACCGATGTTCGGTTAGTAATTTAACTAGGTTGGGCCAGAGGTTACTGACATTATCTAGACAAAAAATGGGTTCGTACTGGCCATAAATTACACAGTTGCTGATGTTGAGGCCGTAACTAATATTTTCCGTACTGCCCACTTTATAGCGCCATAGCCATAGCCAAACGCCGGTGACAACTAAGGCAAGAGTAGTTACCAGAATGCCTTTAATCAACTTGAGTAAACGAGATTGACTGATCAAGGTCAGGGGTGAGAAGACTACAGCAGTAAAACTAACCACTCCCCACCCGGCTAAAAGCGGCAGCAAGAGTCGAACGGGATACAGGAGGCTTCGCCAAAACCAAGCGCGTTTAGCTAGATTGCCGAGGCCTGGAATTTGAGCAATGAGGGTAAGCGCCTCTGGACTAACGGCGATGAGGAGGGCGGTGACGGCGACAATGATGCCGATTAACAACCGTCGGTGACGCTTAATTAGGGCGGCGATAATCCCCAACGGCGCCAGTAAAGCCAGGGCTAAAGGAAAAGCAACGTGGCGGAAGGCGTAAAGACTTTGATTACTTGAAGGGAACGAGTAATAGGAAAGAACGGTTTTTAAATCGATATCGTTATAGCGACTTAGGCGGAGATCGACGTAGTTTTGGGGACGATCAAGAAGAGCGATATGGTTATTAACTAGATAAGGAACCAGCCAAAAGCTGGTGATAAGAAAAGTGAACAGGCTAATTTTTAAGCTAGATCGAACCCATAAGCCAAACCGCTGGCGCTGGGAGAAGGAAGGGTAATCACCAAATCGTGAGGCAAGCCATCCAGACATTCCCAGCCAAAAGCAAGCAGCTATAAAGATCAGAGGGTGGGAGAGTAAAGTTAAGCTTAAGAGCAAAACGGTGGCAATGAAGTAAAGGCGGATGGTTACGCCGCTTTGATTTAAAAAGAGACGGCGAAGGTACAAATCGTAGCTAAGGCAGAAAAAAGGGAATAAAACTCCACCAATAGCTTCGACGATAAAACCAACTTCAAACGGCAAAAAGTAAGCCACCGGCGACAAAATATAAAAAATGCCGGCTAGGAAACTGGGTGTCCAGGCTTTTAGGACCGATAAGGAAAAACAGTAAAGGCCAAAGGCAAATAAAGGAATGGATAAGAAACTTAAGAGTTTGGTCAATTCGATAACGTTTAAGTGAGTAAACTTGGTCAATGACAAAATTAGGGCAGGGACAAAGACCGGGTAATTATCGACTAAAACCACTCCCCCACCCTCTTTATGGCTCCAAAAATCCAGGCGGGGAAAACTTTGGCTCATTATTTTTAAATGGCTGATGAAATAGGGAGTGTCGTTGCCAAAGACGCGGGTCAGGTAGTGGCCGGCTAAGACATAGGTGATGACGATATAGGCGGTGAGGACGGCTAGGGAAGCCGGGATGATGATAATTGATTTTAATTGAGGTAGCCACTTCATACTAGAGGTGGGGCTGACTGGTTGACGGCGGCACGGAGAAACGTTTCCAAACAACGGCAGTGCTTGTCCCAAGAAAATTGGGCAGCCCGACGATAACCGGCTAAACCCAATTTTCGAGCTAAGTGATGATTGGTAATTAGGTTGTGAGTAAGGTCGATAAAAGCCTCAAGATTACCGGGGTCGACTAGAAATCCTGTCTGGTCGGTTACTAAATGAGCGGGGCCAGCGGCTTGCCAGGCGACTACTGGAGTGGCGGCAGACATGGCCTCGATAATACCCATGCCAAAATCCTCTTCGGGAGCGGGATAAATATAAACGACCGAATTCACATATAACTTTATCAGGTCTTTCTCGGTGACATAACCGGTAAAAATAACTTTGTCCGTTAACCGGAGCTTCTCTATTAAACTTCTAATCTTTTGGGTATAGTCTGTCTCTTCGCCGGTGATGACTAAATGGAGTAAGGGAAAGTCGGGGGCTAATTTTGCCAAAATTTTAACGGCCCAGTCAAACTTTTTCTGAGGCACGTGCCTATTGGTGACTAAGATAAAGGGTTTTTTTACTACTCTGTCTGTCAAGCGAATTTCACCGGTAGAGCGATCGGTGGCTAAAAGTCGGCGAAGGAGTCGATTAGCGCCGGCAGGACAGTTTTCAACTTCTCGACCGTAAATAGCTTCAAGGACGCGCTGGCTATATCGGCCATTGGCCACCACCAAACGGGCACTAGCTATCACCCACTGATCTAGATGATACATGAGCGGTTTAAGCATCCGGCCTAAAATTTTGGAAAAGCGCATCGGTTTATCAAGCATGAGGCCGACTTCCCGATCAATTTTTCGCTGGTAGAGCATTCGGGTAGGTTGAGCTAAATACAAAATATAAGGGGTTTTAAACATAGACCAAACCATGAAACAAAACCAGGCTGCCGGTTCATGATCCCCTACTACGATGTCGTAGTTTTTCAGCCTAAAAGCGATAAAAGGCGCCAACGCGGCTAACACGTAAATCATAGTGTTGAATTTCAGCCGTCGATACAGCCAAGAAAAACCCGGCAATAACTCTTTTAGCTTGAAATTCTGAATCAAATCGGGGAAACATTGTTCCGGCCAGATGAGGGGGGAAAAACAGTCGACTTGATGGCCTTGACGCCGTAACCACTCCACTTCTTTAATTACCAGTTTTTCTCCCCCACCCGAATAGATAAAAGCCATGTGCACAAAAGCAATTTTAAGTTTGCGGTTCATAGTAGTTTTAAGGATGACTAATAAACTTCTAAGGCTTAAGAGGCTTATGTTGCGCTTTGTATTCGCTGTCGCTCATGCCATTGGGATCGCCTTCAACCCGATTTAATCGGGTTTTCGGCTATCTTGCAATAAAAGCCATGTGCACAAAAGCAATTTTAAGTTTGTGGGTCATGATGAGCGGTTATGATCTATTAATGAGAGTGAGGCTGACTCCGCCGCCGGGAACTCTACTCAAAATGGTCGTTTCTAAGTTAGTAAAGGGTGCCAGTAGTTGTTTTAACCAGGATAAAGACTTTTTTTTTATTGGACGTTGATCAATTTTTGTCCAAGCCCAATAGTGCACCAAATCAATTAGCTGATACAGCCAATGGTGAGCATACTGCCAGTTTACTACTTGATAGTTAGTCTTGGCTGCCAAGCTCTGCAACTGTCGGCAATCAAAGCGGTGCAGGTGGCCGGCTAAAGTCTTCCCTGGCCAACCTAAGTTTTTAAGCAACCAATAGAAAGTCCCGGGTTGAGCTTCCAAAGGCACAAACAAATGGAGTAATCCTCCTGGCTTAAGTATGCGGCTAACTTCTGTTAAAACTAAAGGTGGGTCTGGCAGATGTTCCAAAACATCAAACAGGACCACGGCGGAGAAACTGTCCTTTTTAAACGGCAGTTCGTTGGCGGTGGCCACCAGAAATTTAACTCCTTGGGAGTCCTTTTGAGCATGAGTGATTGCTGCCTGGCTAACATCTAGGGCTATGATCTTCAAGTCGGGCCGGTAAAAGCGAATGGCTTTGCTCATGCCTCCGGCGCCACAGCCGACCTCAAGTACTCTGTCTTGTACCTTGCCTAAGTCAGCTAAACACCGTCGCAGCTTAAACGCTTCCAGGCAAGTGGGTGCCAGCCGGACTTGATCACTTCCCCAAACTTGAGATTGGTAATCAAAGGTCATGCCTATCTAAAGCTACTCCTCACCGTAGAACGAATTAGTTTAATTTAGATGAGAGTTGGTCTTAGTTTAAAACTAAATGGGCTAATTGATCCCTCAGTCACGATCCAAATGGACTGAAAAGACAGTGGTTTCTTGGAAATGGTTGACTTTTGTAAACCAAGTCGGTTCTTGCTCGGCTAACTGTCGATAGTCGTTGGAAAAACCGGAAACGATCATGAGGCGAATATCGTTTTGACGGAAGAAATTTTTTACGGTTTCCTTATTTTCTTCCCAATTGGTAAACGCATCGCCTTCAATATAGAAAAATGGTCCAAACATTTGGCCGACTAAGTTCTTGCCTTCAATGCCGTTGTACTTGTATAACGCGTAGGCTAAAAAGTCGGCTTGGGTGGGAACCAAAATGGATCCGCCCTGGTAAGATTCGGCGATAATTTTGGCGAGAGGGCGAAAAAACCACCACTTGTAGGGCACGAAGCCGCCATTTTGGGCGATCACTTGCCATAATAGTTGAGAGCTTAAAACCAGGGCAATTATAGCTAGCCAACCGACACGGAGGGTTCTCCATAAACTGAACTGGCGAGGTAACCAATATAGTAGCAAAACAGCCAGTAGCAAACTGACAAACATTTGGGGCCAGTTCATGAGCCGATCTACCCAAATCCGATCCATCCAACTTTCTTTGTAGGCGGTAAAACCGAGCATGAAGGAAACAAAGCCAATGTTCATCAAACCAAAAAACCATATCCATTTGGCTTTGGGGCGTTGCCAAAAAATCAGCGCAGTGACTAGGAAAGTCGCGATAAAAATACCTTGACTAATATGGGTGTAAAGGAGTTGCTGTGCGGTCAAAGTTTTGCCTTCAAACCACTCGCCTTTAGCAGTCGCGAAAAAATTGGTCCAGACCGGATAGATGGCGTTACCGGTCCAGTCCAAAAGATATTTCATATATGGAAGAATAATGGCCAACCAACCGGCGAACACCCCTAAACGTTTATCCCAATTGCGGTACAGAAAAAGAGTCAGGAAAACTAAGCCAGCAGAAAAAAGCCAATATTCAGCGCGATTCAGGGCGGATAAGCCTAAGAAAATTCCAGCTAAAAATGCTCTCTTTGGCCATACATATATGGCTATTAGCATTAACATTGTACTCAACGGATCGGTCATGCCGGAGGCGTCGGTGAAGATACCGATGGGGCTCAAACTGGTCAAAATGACTGCTCCCCAAGCGGCGGCCCGATTCCAATAGCGGCAGACAATCAGATAGATGAGGGCAATGGAGATGACACCGCTGACTAAGCTCACCAGCCTAACAATAAGAATGTCGGCCGAACGAGTCAGGGTGAATAAAACTACTAATAACAGTGGGTGTAAGATCCCCCAGTAATACTCCAGGCCTTTGAGATCCCACAAGCGCAAGAAACCTTGGTGCAAACCGATTTCTTTGGTTAGATAGCCAATCAACCAGTGGTGGAAGACGTCGCCATACCAGAAAGAGCCGAAGGTTTGGATGTCGGTCTTAAAAAACAAAAAGAAAAAACGAGGGATGAGGGCAAGGAGAATAACGGCGAGTCCTACCCAGAAAGAAAAGGTGACTTCCTTACCTTGATCCTTGTTGATCTGTTCGTCACGCTCGTCGTCGTGATCGACGGTAAGTTTGGTTAAGTTTGCATGGCGTTTATGTTTATCATTCATATTCACCTACCGGCTTCATCATACTGCTAAGACTGGCTTGTTTTAAGATAAGCTTGGCTAGTTCTTGAGCGGCAATGGCATTACCAGAGGCGGTCCAGTGGCCATCGAGGTCGTAAAAAAGGGCCTCGGTTTCCTTAGCGGCTTCGAAAGCTTGATACCAATTAGTGGTAGCTACCCCAGCTTGGTTTAGGTTGGTTTCGATCATGGTTATCGGCAGCCAGTCGTAGGCAACGGTTGGCTTAAAGCCAGAAATTTCCCGCCCCTTTTCCCATTCACCCTCAAAAAAGAGGCCTCGGGGAGCAATGACCACTCTCAAGGTAATTCCCTGACGGTCGAGAAGTTCTTTCATCAGTCGGAGGTTAGCGGTGGGTAAGAACCAGGCTTGACGATAGCCGGGCCACTCCATAGCCCGTTCGTAGATAAAGATGTCTGTCGAAAGATTTTCCCAGGCTAGTTGGTGGTGACGGTTAAACCAAAACGTAGCGATTTTGGTGTAGAAGTAGTGAGCTAATTTTGAGTGGTCAAGCAGCCAATTGAACCAGTAGTTCGGACGCCTGACGCTATCGGTGATAGGCTCGATGCTAGCGGGAAAGAGTTCTTGACGAAGCTTGTCGTGGCGTTCCCAGCCGCCGTAGAAGTAATCGTCGTGGAGGTCGGAAAAATCTAACAGTGAGACGACGAGGTCGGGGTTTAATTTTAAGCCTTCGGTTTTGAGGTATTCGAGCTCTAAAATGGGCGAGTAGCTGTTGACGCCGGCGTTGACGATTTCCAAATCTTCTCTCCCCTGTTGTTGTAATTCTTGTTGAGCCAGGTCGCTGAAGCGATTGCTTTGATCAATGCCCCACCCTTGGGCAAAAGAATCGCCGAGAATGAGAACACGGTAAATGCCCTCAGGTTTAGGAGTGGTAATTTCTTTTTCCCGAAGCCCTAATGAGTTTGTTTTAACTTCGGTTTCAAAGTCCAAACTCTTCATCACACCGTGACAGTTGGGAATTAAACGATGATGAAGAACTGGATCGGAGGCGATACACGTCACCTTGCGCTCACCGATTAAGCGCCTAAGGCGTTCTTTGATGGTTGTCGGTGGAAAGAGACGAATGAGGGCTTCGGTGATAAAAAGGCCGATAATTATCCCGACGATACAAAAAGTGAGATGCTTAACTTTGTTAGACTGGTGCATCACCCTTGAGCATAAGAGAGTTTATGAGGAACTGCAAGTTTAGGTTAGACTAACGAATGAACTGAGTTAATGATGGTCTGATGTTGCTGTGTCCACAGCTTTTCTTGATCGTGAGTTGATAACCAAAAGGCTCCCAATGGAAAAAAGTTGCGGCCGGAGCAGATAATTTTAAGACTACTCATGGGGAGTGAGGCGGCCGGTGACACCAAAATTGTACTGATTATTTGTCCCGCAGCCCTCGAGGCAGGCGTAGCCTCTCACTTCCGGGCTTTCGAGATCGAGACGGTTGAGTTTGGCGTACAACTTAAAACTTTTAGGACAGTAGGAGTTGTCTACCTCATAATCGTAGGGCTTACCGGTGACGGGGTCACAGGGTACTTCTCTCATCCAGGGCTGAAGTTCGCCGGCGCCACACTGCTCGACGATTCGCTCTGGGGGAAAACAGTCGTCATGCTCATCAGCGTAATAATTAATGGCATGGTTTAAGCGTTGAATGTCGTCTTTTCTCACCGCATCAAATGAAAATTGTCGTTGTTGCCGATATAAACCATACCAACCAACGATAACAAAACCAGCCACCAACACGCCGATGACCAAAAATTTGAAAACCAGAGAGTTAACTACAGCTTTCATAGTGTTACTGTTGCCATTTGACTAAGATGAGTTTACAACAAAAGCTATAAACTGCCGAGGCCTAAGAGGCCTCGGTATTCAGCCCTTCGGCAAGTGCCAGCTGGTACCTGCCTTCGGGCTGGCAGTATGTTTACGCCTGGATTCCCGCCTGCACCGAGGTCTTCGATCCTGAGGGCTTAGAACGAAGGGCTTCGGCGGGCAGGCATCCCAGGCTTAACAAGCCTGGGAGTTCTGCAGGCAATAAATAAACTCACGAGAGCATTGCCCTCGGTTTCCCGTCCAGTGGACGGGAGAAGTATATTGCGTCTTGGATTCTCCGTCCAGCTGAGCCGGACGGAATCATATTATTTTGATCGCCTTCAACCCTTTGACCCATTCGACGGGCTCAGGGCAAGCGAGCTCAGGGGTTTTCGGATATCTTGCAATGAAAAAAAACATTGGCTTTATTATTCGAGGATTTGACCAGTCTTTACCTAACGACCCGATTTACAAATGGCGGAATTTTGCTCTCCACTTGGCTAAGAAAAAAACTATCCGCAAAATTTTCATTTTCTGTCCCTTAACTGAAGGCCGGGAGTACAGGTATAAAAACATCACGGTTATTCCCAGCGGGAATAGCCCAATTAAGCTCTATCACCTGGTCAAAAAGAGTGATTTGGCGGAAATGTATATCATTGGCAACTACTTATCGGCTCTTATCTATACTCTAATAAGCGGTAGAAGGGTACGCAAAAAAATATATCTGATGCGTAACCGGATACTTTTTCAAGAGTACCGCCGGGTTATGGGAAAATATAAGTGGAGGGCGTGGGGTGTCTACTACTGGTTTTCTATCATTAAAATGGGAGCGTTGTATCGGCTGGCGATTAAATATTGGAAGGTACGTTACTTCATCTTTCCTTCCAAAAGAAGTCGGCAGGATTTTATCGCCGACACCAGGATTTCACCTTCTTTGTGTCTAGTGTTACGAACGCAGTTACAAAAACACCGATTCGCTACTCAGGTTTCCCCACTGGTCAAAGGCAGTAAAGAAAGATGGATAACTTACGCGGGAAGTGCGTCGGTGTTTCGGGGTGTCGATATTCTTGCCCAGGCATTTGAAGGTATGTACCTACAAGACGCTTCGCTAAAACTGGTCGTTTTATTACTCAACCCGGTAAAGACGGATTATATTTTTACTTTATTACGTCGACTACCTAAGAAAAGGTATTTAGTCAAAGCTGGTAGGTTGAGCGACGAGTTATACTCATACCTTTTGAGAAAATCTGATGTCTTCGTAGGGCCGTTCTCTTTCTCCTATGGTATTCCGGAACGGCCCAGTACTCTACTTGAAGCAATGCATCTTGCCACTCCTGTTATAGTGTCGGATATAGTTTGCGATTATTTTTTCAGAGATCGGTATAATTGCCTCAAGTTCAAAACCATGGATGCCCAGGACTTACAGGCACGAATCAGCGAACTATTAGAAAATAAGCAACTTAGGCGAGACATAGTGAAAAATGCCAAAATCTCGCTGACTGATACCACCTATTTTCAAGATAATACCGAAGCAGTGATTAATTCCTGAGGTGAAAAAAATCAAGAAGCAACTTTCGGTGGCAGAATATTTTGATCGACGGGCGCCGACGTATGGATCGTGGTTTAAGCAGTCCTTAGGCAATAGGACGGTTGACAATCTGGAAAAAGAAGCGGTCTTGAGACTCCTTATGCCGCCGAGTGGAAAAAAGAAGCTGACCATACTGGAAATCGGGGTGGGAAGGGGCAGAATAGCCCGCTACTTACTCAATAACCTCCCCATTGAAAGCTACATGGGGGTGGACATTTCTCGGCGGATGATTCGAACGCTAAAAAAAGAAAAGATAAAAGGTTTGAAACTTATCTGGTACAAAGGTGAACGGTTACCACTTAAGCGGAGGATGGACTCGGTCATTAGCATCCGACAAATAAAATATAACCAAAATTTGGCTAACCAGCTGTTACTGATGAAGAAGAATCTGATCAAGAACGGTATTCTCATCATTGAGTTTCCCAGCTGTTATTCGGTATCGGGAATCAGGAATTTGTTTATTAAAAGTTCCGGGGTGTTGGTTGATCCGTTCAGACTTAAGAAAGCAGTTAAAGAATTAGGCTTTACTGCCATTATCATGGAACCACTCCGCTATCTGCCAGATAATGTGTATGCCTTGACCAACGGCAAAACCATGCTGACGGTGGTACTAATCTTAGAAAAGTGGCTAAGGAAAATCCTGCCTTATTGGCTGGCTAAAAGTATCCTGTTAAAAGCTCGATTGAGTTAGTCTCTTGTTTGGGATAGGTTGGCAATCTCACGTTCAAGAATCTCAACATGACGATCCCAAGTAAATTCGCGCTGGACTTTTTCCCAAGCGGCGCGACCCATGTGGTACTGAAAGAGAGGATCTTCCAAAATCCAGATGATTTTTTCGGCAAAATCAGCAATGTCAAAGGGTTGGGCCAGAAAACCGGTGACACCGTCTTCGACGGTAACCGTCGGGCCGGCGTTATTCCAGGCGACGGTGGGGACGGCCCAAGCGCCAGCCTCGAGCGGACCGATGCCAAAATCTTCTTGAGGGGCGGTATAAATATAGACGGCCGCATGTTGATAGAGTCTTTGTAAATCGCTTTCGCTAATCTGACCGAGAAACAAGACGTGGGCGGAAAGCCGGCGCTTTCGAACGAGAGCCAATAACTGGGGCGTGTGGCGGGTAAACGGACCAGGAATGATGAGTTTCACTTTGGGATAGCGGGTTTTAACTAGCTTCATTGCCTCAATGGCATATTCGAATTTTTTCTGGGGGTCGTGGCGGTTGGTGAGAAGGATATAAGGTTTGTTGAGAGCGAATTTGCCGATGTGGCATTGACCGTGAAAGGCGGTTCCCTCTTTGGCTAATTTGATTTCAGCTTGGGGATGGGCGCCGGCAGGACAATTGACGGTTTTAAACTGGTAAATACTTTCAACCAAACCAGCGATGTAACTGCCGTTGACTAACTTGACATTTGCCTGACCGAAAGACAGGTCGTCAATGATTTTGATGACGGGCCGAAGAAAATGGATAACTTTGGCTAAAAACTCGTAACTCGTTTCGGTAACCCAGCCATTCTCCCGATCAACCTCGCGAGGATAGAGTAAGCGGTTGGGTTGATTCAAGTAAACGAGGTAGGGTTTGTTGAGGACTTTTGCCATACAGTAGGCTAACCAGGCTCCGGGTTGGTTGGCGCCGATAAAAACGTCCGTATCCCGATATTGAAAGGCCAGGAGAGGGGCAAGAACGCTGGTGGCCACCATTTGCAGGGCGTATTTGTAGGAAAAATTGGGTAATAGCGGTGGTAATAAAGTTTGGGCGTCAATGTTAGGTAAAAGGTCGGGATAACATTTAGTGGGATTGAGGGTGGGAGTACGCACAATCACTTCAAAGCCGCGCTTTTTTAAGCCAAGGGCTTCTTCGATAACAATGCGTTCTCCTCCACCGGAATAGATAAAGCCGCAGTGGAAGATGGCCACTTTTTTACCCCGTCGTTGTGGTGCGGCTTTGTTACGCTGGGTATTCACTTCGTTCATGTTATCTATATCTTGTTATAAAGCCGCAGTGGAAGATGGCCACCTTCGGTTGATGGGCAGAGTAAGAAAATGATTTAGGCATGGCGGAGCGGAAATCTAAAACTGGCAATAATGAGGGCGCCGAGGGTGGAACCACTGACGAGGGCGCCGATAAACTTATCTAGTAAACCGGTTTGCTGTCTAATTTCACCGATGCCAACAATTTGCTCGGTAAAGACTCCTAACACTTGGTCGTTATTGGCGACGAGTTGAGTGGTTTCGTTATAACCGAGCCAAATGCTAGCGGTGACACCAATGACGACAGCGGTAATGAGGGCAGGCAGGAAGCGTTGTCTGACGGCTAGAAGGTGACCTAACCAGATCTCTAATGCCCGGTAGGCAGCAATGGCTATGACTCCGGCAAAGAGACTGGTGGCCATAGACAGGTCAGCTTGGTAGCGGCCTTGTTCGGAAATATACAGACCCTCGGATAAGCGACCAGCAAAGGAAAATAACCAAAAGATAACCACCAAACCGCCGGCGATGAAGAAGGGTTGTAAGCGAGGTCTTTTTTCAAAGAGTAAGAAGCCGGCGGTGCCCAAGATGGGAGCAAGAAAGAAAGATAAGGGAATAAGATTGCCGATGGTGGTTAATAATTCTCGGCCAGGATCGGAGGTTAGTAAAATCCGGACAAATCCCAGGGTATACCAAAATTGGCTCATCAACGCCCCTAAAATACTGACGGTAATAAATCGAAACAGTTTAATTCTTCCCTCACTGATGACGACTTCAGAAAAGGTAACCATACTTAAGAAAATAAAGTTGACGAAAAGGCCAAAGGGGCTGGTTAAACCAACTAAGGCAATCATGAAACTAGCGACAAGCGCTTGGCGAAAACCGCCGGAGCGCAAAAACCGGATAAGGGTGACTCCTCCCAAAGGAATGAAAGTTAAGGAAACGATATGAGCGGTATCACCCCAGAAAAAGGCGGAGAGGAGACGGCTGGTTGAAAAAAAGGGTAACAAGCTAACCAGAGCCGAGGCAATGCCGGCGAAGCGACGATTGGTTAAAGTAATGACAAAGGCATAAACAGAGACCGGAAAGGCACATATCAGAAGAAAGGTAAGCCACTGAAGGGCTCGGCTGTAGTCGAGGGGGGTGAAAAGGGCTACGAGCCAACCGAGGGTGGGCATAACCGGAGCAGAAAATTTGATGGCGATGGCGACGTTACGAACAGGCCAGTGAACGATTAGACTGATTAGCAAGATACCGAAGCTGATGGCTTCGTGGCGCAGGGTAAAGGAAGCTGGTGGTAATTTAACGGCGGATCTGACGGTCCCCATTTGTCTCCACTAGATCTGCGCCGAGTCTGACTCGGCGATGTAGTTACACTCACTATATCTAAGCCCGGCTCCGCCGGACCGATCTAACGCTAAGGTCGTGTTATCTATATCTTGTTATATCTACCCCCGATATGCATCGGGGCGATGTAGTTCACTTACGTTCACTATATCTAAGTTCTGCCCTGCAGAACCGATGTAGTTCGTTACACTCACTATAGCATGCTTGATTAAGTTTGATTTAAGTGAGGGCTAAGCGGCGAAGGATACGGCTGACCAATCTCTCCCAGTTTTTGAGGCTAAAGATTCCGGCAACGATGAGGGCAGAAAGTCTTCCCCACCAGGCGCGATGATCTTTGGTAACAGGAGGAACGCCAGTAGGATTGGTAACTTGGTAGAGATAATCGCCTTGGTCTTGACTTATCAATTTTAACCTAGGCATCTGACTATAGACTTCGGGATGAGTAAAATCGTGGTACGGTTCGGTTGAATTTGGTCCATGAACCAAAATCCACTCGATTCCGAGACGATCGATCCAAGCAATAATCTCGTCTGGGTTGGTGCTTTCGCGGAAAATGTACATACCTTGACGCCAATCGGGATTGATAGCAGCGGTGTCACGGCCGCCGCGGACTTGGGGAATGTCGGGAGCAAGGGCGTTGAACCAAAAAGTGATACTGCCGGAGACAAAGAAGCGACCGCAGGTCGCTAGCGGATAGCGATTAGGGGTTAGCGGATAGTGAGAACACTCTTGATACGCTTCTCGCAACTGAGTAATGGTTTGGTATTCGTAGGTGGATTCGAGGTTGACTCTGGGAAGCCAGGAGGATGAGTGTTTGATTGACCACCACCAGCCGCCGAGATAGAAGAGAAAGATTAGGCAGTAGGCAGTAGGCAGTAGGCGTAGACGTTTAGGCGCGTAGCTGATAAGAAGCCCAGTAGCCATGGCGATACCCAGGGCGATTTCGATACCCCAGCTGGTCCAGTCGGCAACAAAATCAGGGTCGTTTAAGAAACGCCAGAGGGAGAGAGTGATGAAGCTAGCGAGCCAGAGAACGACGAAGCGAGCTGGGGCTGATAGTTTTCTTCCCCACTTACTTACCCCGAAGATAACTAAGCCGAGAGGGACAAGGTTACCCAGGGTTTTGAAGAGGTTACCGAGGGCAGATAAGGCAGGGCGGCCACCGATGCCGGGTACAAAAATAAGCTGCCACCAGTAATCGAGGCCGTACCACAGACTCGCCAGGGCAATACCACCGCCTAGCCAGCCTACAATTTTGCCTAAAGTAGGATTGATATCTTTTGTTTTATTTCGACTAACTAAGCATAGGATTACAGTTACTAATGCTGTGTCTAAAAGTATATTAGTATTAATTAATATATATAAAGATATAACTATGCTGCCGATAAGGGTAGTGGAAACGGTTAACGGCCGATTGATTAGGTTCAACAGGACTAAACCCAACCAAGGAAGGAGAAGAATGGCTAAGGCGGTGCTGGCTTCGGCTTGGTTGAGTAATTGCGACCAAAGCCAGGGGTTAACTAGAAAAGCGACGCCGGCAATGACTCCGGCTAGACTGGCTGAAGTTACTAAGCCGATTTGAGGTTGTTCCCTACTCGACTGGGCCAATGATATTAAGCGGCTGGTGAACCAGACAAGGCCAATTGCTCCCACAATGACTCCTGAAATTATGAGCCAGACGGTGAGGGTAAGGAACGGTTGGTGAGTCAGGCGGTTGGTGAGAATAAGCAGTCCAGGGACGAGAGGGCCGGTGAGATAGCGTAGCGGTGCCCCGAGATACCAATAGGGGTAGATGCCGGACCAGCCTGATCGATTAATATATTCTGCAAGGATGGCGGTGACGGGCAACATGGAGAGCGAAGCGGGAATCATCACCTCTAGTATAACTCTTGGCCGGTGACTTTACTTGTGAGACTAGTTATTAGAACTTAGAAACCAAAAGAAAAGCTAGTAAGACGAGCGTTAAAACCAAGATGGTTACCAAAAAGCCAAAAATGAGTAGAACTTTGTCGATTCCGGATAGAGCGCTGCGGCCTTTGGCCGGACTTACCGATGTTTCAAACTTAAGTGAGGCGTCTAGCTTAATGTTGGGCACCGGAGGTGATTTGAGAGTATCTACCTTGAGGGGAGCATTGATATCGATAACGGGAACTGGTGGAGTTTGGCTATCCACGGGAGTTGATTTTTGATCAGTATTAGAAGGAGGCATGGCAAAAGGGTAAAGGTTAAAAGTCAAAAGGTAAAAGTGCAACTTAAAACTTAAAAATCCTTAGCTAAGTCTCCTAGTATCATAATTTTCATCGTCGAGATTCTCCGGCCTTAAGGCCGGAGAGCTTTAACTTTTAACCGGAGCGGTTGGGACTTCTTCCCTGGTATAGCCGGCAAGAATTTCTTTAATCATGTTGGTGACTTGCTTGGGGTCATACTCGCTTTTGACCACATATTTGACCGCACCTTTGGTAAGGGCTGTTTCTGCATCTTGCTGGCCGGCCAAATTGGTCAAAATTACCACTGGAATCTTTTTGGTGTCCGGGTCGAGTTTTAATTTCTCCAGAACCTGAAAACCGTTCATTTTGGGCATCATGATATCTAAAAGCACCAGGGTGGGTTTGCCGAGTTTGACTTTTTCTAGACCCTCTTCGCCGTCTCTAGCCAAATCGACCTCATACCCTTCAAACTTGAAGATTTTCTCGTACATTCTAAGCATTAAGGGGTCGTCTTCGATAATGAGGATTTTGGCCATAAGTTATTTCTCTCCTTTGAGTTGGCTTTGCTCTTTGCTCTCTACATACTCTTGGATTTTCTTGATTAGAAGATCCGGCGGGGTGTTGAGCTTGACTAAGACGCCTTCGGCGCCTAAGGACATGGCGACTCTGACATTTTCATCTTGACCGAAATTAGTCACTATCAGAACGGGGATGTCGCGGGTGTCAGTGTCTGCCTTCAACTTTTTTAAGACGTCAATTCCGTTCATCTTGGGCATCATGATATCTAAGAGGATAAAACCTGGTTTGAGCTCTTTGGCCAATCTAAGACCCTCGATTCCATCGGTGGCAATTTGGGCATCCCAATTTTGAAATCCGAATATCCGCTTGTATAAGCGTTGGACGTAGGGGTCGTCTTCGATGACTAAAATCTTGGTCATTTTTTATTAGCGAATAGTGATCAGATAATAGCGTATAGTTTTTAAGACCCAAGCAAACTCACTTCGCCATTCTTTCTTTGCTTCTTGATAAAACTATAACCCATATTCTCTTCCCTATCAACTGTTTTCTGCAGCGGGCAGTTTGAAGGCAAAAGTGCTCCCCTTGCCTACCCTCGAGTCAACCAACCAAATGTCTCCGTCCATGCCGGAGATGATTAATTTGGAAATATATAGCCCTAGACCGGTGCCTTTGGTAGTATCCCTGGTATACAAACTGTCACCGGCTTGTTGGAATTTTCTAAACAAAAGGCTTTGATTTTCTGAGGAAATGCCTCTTCCAGTATCAGTGATATAGACGCAGTTGAATTTATCCTCATTTTTAATCTCAAGAGTGATGGTGCCGGTGTCAGTATATTTAATGGCGTTGCCAATGAGGTTGGAAAGGACTTCCTCGACCCTTTCTTTATCAGTCAAGGTTAACGGTACCGGCTTATCCGGTTTCTTAAACTTAACGGTAAGATTTTTTTGTTTAGCCAGGTTTTTGACCTCGTCAATCATCTCCTTGACTACGGTGGTTAAATCGAGGTTTTCCTTTTTGAAAACAATTCTTCCCTGCTCGAGTCGGGAGAGTTTGAGAAAGTCGTTGACGATTTCAATTAATCTAACGGCTGAGTCGTGCATATCGCTAATCATTTCGGCAAAGTCAGAATCGGCTTTAAATTTATCTAAGTAATGCTCTTGAATGAGGGCGGTGTTGCCGCGGATGGCGGTCAAAGGAGTCCTCAACTCGTGAGAAGCAATAGAAAAGAATTCCTCTTTGCTCCTATCTAACACCTTGGCTTCGGTAATATCTTCGATGGTAACGACGGCGCCGATGACCTGTTGATGAATCTTGGTGGTAACGACCGGAGCTAAAAAGATTTTGAGGAACTTATTGCCCCAGATAACTTCCTTTATCTCTTGGGCTTTAGCTTCTTTGATACATTTATCGCACTGGCCAATGAGGTCTAGGGCGGCGCCGAGTTTGGTTTGGACCGCCTCGAGGGTGAGGTTTTTGACGTCAAGATTTAAAATTTTAGTCAGGGCGGGGTTGGTGAGGACGACGGTACCAGTAGCATCGATGATGAGAAAGCCTAAGGTGAGACTGTTAATGGAAGAAGTGAGTTTGGCTTTTTCCTGGTACAATTCGATAGTGCGCTCGACTACTTTGCGTTCAATTATGTCTTTGGCTTCTTTTTCTTCAGTGGCGTCTCTAAAGACTTTGACTGCTCCCACCACGGTGCTATCGGCGATGATAGGAGCGGTGATGGAAACGACGGGAAAGGCTTCGGCGCTGGCGGTTTTATAATAATGGTTGTCTTCGAGTTTGGTAATGATAATTTCGCCGCTTCTTAAGGTTTTAACAGCAGTACGACTGTTAAAGGGCATTTCCGTATCAGAAACAAAGGTCTTAACTACTTTGGACCACTCTTGGCCTAAGGCTTGAGAGGCGGAAACGCCTAAGAGTTTTTCGGCCACCGGGTTCATCAAAGAAATGCGGTAATTTCTGTCTATGACCAACAAACCCTCGCCCATTGAGGAAATAATGGCCGTGGCCATATCTTTTTCTTTTTTGAGTCGAGCCTCTAGCTCTTTCTCATCTTCTAAAAGGTTCAACATGGCTTTCTTGGTGCCTTCAAGGTCTTGATTTTTTTCTTGAACTTCTTTAACTCTTAAGGACAACTCAACATTTTTGGTTTCCGTCTCTTGCTCAAGCCTTTCCAGCTGACCTAACATTTGGTTAGTGGTTTCTGCCAAAGAGGAGATTTCATCGCGACCAAGGACGCTGACGCGGCGGCTAAAGTTAGCGTGTTCGGCGATGTCAGCGGTTTCCAGCCTCAATTGGAAAATTCTTGAAAGAATGACCTTTTCCAAAGATAAAACAATAGCGATGCCCGCAATTAGAGAGGTGAATAAAACCGAGATAACCAGATAGGTTAAACTTTGTAACCCTTGGCGGTAGATGCTTCTTTCGAGCTCGATCTCAATAATGAGGACCTCTTTACCATTGACATCGGTTAGGTGGGTGTGGCCGCTGACCAGTTGTCTATCTAAGGGGTAAACATATATATCTTCAGTCTGGCTCGTTTGGGAATGGTGGGCTTGGATATAGTCAGGTAAATCCGGGGCATTAAGGTCAAATAACTTTACTGATAGACCGGTTATCTCTTCAAAGCGAACGAGGAGATCTTCGTCAAGGTAATGGCCGAAGACAAGTCTACCTCTAGCTGGACCCTCGCCCTCGCTGGTTAAGATGGGCTGGGAAGAAACCAGAGCCGGTTGGCCACCGACAATGATAATGCCTTTGGCACCACTGGCAATGTCGAGGGGAAAATCTGACGGGAGGGAATCTTCCCTTTTTTCGTTAAGATTGTAGGCTTTGGCAAAGACAATCTGATTTTGATTATCTAAAAAAACTAAAAAATTAATGTCTAGGGCTTCAAAGGCGGTATTAGGAGTATTGGTCTCTAGAAAAGTTTCATCTTTAGTCTCCATAAAATTGTAAGAGTCGTCCCAGAAGGCCCAGTCAGAATTTTTGGAAGCCAATTGACTTAAGTTCTCGTTAATGGCTTCGAGAACCCGGTTGACATTTCGTTGGGTATTTTCTATCTCCAGTTGCCGAAAACTGCGATAAATAACCAAGCTGGTTACGCCCGAGATACAGAGGGCAGCAGCAACGATAAAGGAAACTAAAATAAAAAAAGCTTTTCTTCTTAACGACATAGTGGCTAGAGCTGACGGCTCTCAAGCTGGCGGAGTCTTTGTTTAAGCTCGGCCATTCTGACTTCCCGGCCGACCATGAGTTTATTTAAACCTTCGAGTTCGGCCAGTCGTTTTTTAGACTCGACTTCAAGCTTTTGAGCCTGACTCACGTCTTTGATTACTGCCACGAAGGAACGGGGCTTTCCACCTGGATCTTTGATAAGGGAGGCACTGAGTTGACCGGGAAAGGTGGTGCCATCCTTTTTTAATAAGAGGTAGCTGACATTTTCGACTTTGCCTTGGTGGAGAGTTTTAGCTAAGTTCAACTTGGCTTTTTCTCGATCTTCGGGCGCGATTAACTCCAGAGCATTCTTGCCTATGATTTCTTCTTTGTGGGCAAAGCCGTGAATTTTGGCAGTTTGAGCCGAAGTAAAAGTGATGATGCCATCTAAATCGGTAGTGGTAATGGCATCCGGCGAGGTATCGATGAGGGTTTTATACAAACCTTCAAGCTGCTTTTTTTGTTCAACCTCATAGGTAAGTTTGCGGTTGGCATCGGTAACTCTGCCGATTAGGAAACCGACGCCTACAAAAACTACTGTTTCCGGTATGCCGGTCCTAAATATCTCTGACCAATTGAGTAAGTTGGCAAAAGATAAGACTGAGGCAATTAAAGGAAAGGAGAGTAAACCGGCAATGCCGCCTGCCCAAAAACCAAATAAGAAGCCGGTGACGATTACCGGCAGGAGAATGACCATTAAAATTGAAAAACCCACGATATCGATAAAAAGGAAAAACAAGACAACACTGACAGCAAGGGAAGCAAGTACGACCAAGATTTTGAAAACTAAGATTCTGACGGGATCGGCAGGCATAGAAATTAGCGCACTTGTTTGGCGATACCTCTAGCCACTAAATAGGCAGGCAAGGGGGAGAACGCCAAGAGAAGGGCTGATAACATAAAGGTGAGGCTGACAGAGTAGGCGGCGGTTTGCAAAACAGTAGTTTGGGGCTTACCGACAAATAACATTCCTACTGGGGTGTTATCGCTGTCTAGAAGCGGCAGATAGGCGGCAAAGTAATCGGTGTTAAGGAGTCTAACTGCTCCGGTAAATTTCTCTCCTTCCTGTAGGACTTTGGTTTTGACCGTTTGATTCTCTTCCGTCAGTCCCAAGGGGCGGGTCTTACCGTCCGGGAGAACCAAGCTGGTGGCCGAAAGCTTATTGTCAGCATAGATGGATACAGCCAAGCCGGTCGTATCTTTGACTCCGTCCACAAAAGCGTTGTCAATGGCACTACCTAACAAAGCGACTCCTATAGTCTCATCGTTAGCTGTCACCGGCGTGGCTACCCTGATTGAAACTTCCGGTGTCAAGGCTCCCTCTTTGGTGACTATGGCGACGACGGTACTGCCAAGGAGTGCTTTTTTAACGAGCGGATCTGACGACAACGAGTCGCCTATTCGATCTCGATCTTCTCCCCGAGCGATAACCAGACCATCGGTGTCAACGATAACGACGGTGGACAGTTTTTTTGCCAGGAGGAAGTCTTCAACCAATTTGGAAACGTCGGATTTGACGCTCGCCTCGAAGGCAGCGGTAACTTTCTGGTCTTTGGCCAAGAGCAGGCTATCGGCAATGAGAGTGTCTTTTTTAGCGTCAACAGCAAAAGTAAGGACTTTAGCGTCTACCTCAATCTGGTTGAGCGTTTCATGCTCAAGGTTTTTTACTAAGAGGCCGGTGAAGCTGACTGTGGTCAGAAGAAAAATAACTTGGATAACGAGGGTAAAAATCATGAATAGCTGGCTTTGAAAGCGTTTGAGAAGATAACCGAAAACCCAGCGCCCTAAGATGGCTACCGAGACCAGCAGGACTAGATGAGAGCTGAGCCAGATAATGCCGAAGGGAGCGATTAAAGTATAGACATCGATATCGGGAGTCTTTTGCCACAAGTTAGTCAGATGCAAAAGTTCTGATAGGGTAAGGAGGTAAAAGGCAAGGGCGGGGGTTTTAAGATGTTTTTCCATTCCCAGGGTGGCCCGGCGTAAGTAGACAAAGCCAATGACGCTGGCCAGGACTGGATAAAGAAGGGTGGCAGAGGAAGGCAGAATGAGAGCCAAGGAGGTTGACTTGTCTTTGATGGGTGTTTTAGAGAGGGGTTCAAGGAATAAACCAAGAATAATTAACAGGTAGCCAAGGAGTCTAGCAGTAGTAAACAGGACGTCCACGACAGTGGGATTGACCAGGGGGTTGACTAAGAACGCGCTTTCAATATGAGTAGCGTGGATAAAAAAGGAGAAAGTCAGGAGAAGAAAGCCCAACAGTTTAGTGACTTCCTTGAACGAAACTCTGCCCTGTCGGGAATCCCAGTAGAGCCAAAAAACGGCAAAAAAGACCAAGGCGCTAAAAAGATTGACCGCAAAATGAAAGTTTTCTAGTAAAAATTGTGTCCACATAACATATTAATTCAAAAGGCAAAAGTTAAAAGTACAAGTTAAAATTTTAAACTTTTACTTTTGAGTTGCAGTTTTGGCTTTTACATTTTGAATTTTACCTTTGATTTATATTCAGTTTAACAAATTTTCAGTAAGTTGGTTTTGGTCTAAGATTCCTCCCAAAACCTTCTTAATTACGCCTTTTCTATCCATAAAAATATGGGCGGGAAAGGAATTGAGCTCGAGTTCTTTGAGGATGATGCCGTCTGGGTCGGTGACGATAGGAATGGTGTAATTGCCTCTTTTGGCATAGATGGAGACAGCCGCTGGTTTTTCTTGAGTCATGACCGCGACGGCATTAACTTGAGGGTGTCTCTGGCTAAAATCCTCAATTATTTTGAGCTGCTGACTGGCAGCAGGCAGCCAACTGCTGACGACGGTTAAAAGAGTGGCCTTGCCCCGAAGCTCAAAGCTATTAAATTCCAAATCATCGACCTTAAAACTCAAAAAGGGCAACTCAGTGCCGATTAGACTTGACTGGGTTTGGCTGGGAAGAGGAGAGCCTTTTAAATTGACCTCTGGCTTTGGAGAGAAAAGACTCGGCCAGGTAATGCTTAGGGGGCCGAGGCTAATCATTTTTTTCCTAGGTAATATAAAGTCCGAGTTGAGAATGGTGGTTTTATCCGGGGAGAAAATCTTGGTCTTGACCGTCATGTGTCCAGGTGCGGAAATTTGGGCAAGATAGGTACCCGCGGGCAAGATGAGGGTATAATTGCCGGTGGTGACGGGTAAGGGATTTGCCTGGCCCCACTCGCTAGCTGACCAGAGGCTATACTTTTTGGTTGAGGGATCATAAGTGTAAATAGTTACCAGCGCTTCCTTGAGGACGTTAGCTTCCCCTTCAACTAGGCCTGAAGGCACGGCGATGATGGTGCCCAGGTTTCTTTCGGTTTGGTTGCCGGCGTCATCGAGGGAGTAAGCGACAATTTGATAAGTACCCTCCTTGGCAAAACTGACTGTCCCCGACCATAAGCCGCTGTCGGGATTTTTAACCAGCGAAAAAACTTGGGAGTCGGCGCCTAAGACTCTGTTTTCTGCCTGTGTCTTTAAAAGAGATAGAGCTTGGGTTTGAGGTTCGGCGATGAGATTAATAGAGTTAGCGCCGCCGATGGCGGAAAGAGTGATTTTTTGGTCGAGGCCAGCGACGGTATAGAGATTGCCCTTAGCATCGCGTTCAAAAATCAGCGGGCCGAGCGACAACAGGGAGGGGCCTACTTCCGGTGGAAGGCGGTCAATGATGAGTTTGTAGGCTTTTGATACTGTTTGATTGCCACTGGGGTCAGTGACACGGACGCGAATTTTGTAAGTGCCGTCGTCTAAAATAGTAGGCGTAAAGTTAAAGGTAATGGATTTTTTGCCGATGGCGCTTTGAAAACTAACCGGCAACCAATTGAGGCCGTCGTCGAGCGAATAGTCGACTTGAGAAACGCCACTATCATCGGAGGCAGTGCCGGAAATCTCCGGCGCCAAAGAGTAGATTTTGGTAAAGTCTGTCTTTAAACCGGTGGTCGGTAGGGTGGTATCGGCCACGGTTTTGGTAACTGTAGTGGTAGTAGTTTGAGTGACTGTCACCGTGGTCGCAGTTTTTGAGGCGGCAAAAGTATTATCTGATGTTTCGGTACTTTGACTGTTTCTATCAGTAGTTTTAATTTTATAATGGTACGTAGTATCGCTGGAAAGACTGCCTAGGGTTATCGTGTGACTGGTTGAATAAGTACTATCCGTTGCGGTCGAACCGTAAGAAGTTGTTCTCCCATACTGTACTTCACCCGTTGTCTCTTTATCCGTACTCCATGATATTTTCGCTTGAGTTTGAGTAATTTCTGAAACGGTGACGCTGGAAATGGTGGGAGCATTCATGATTGTGGTTGAAAGACTGCCTGTACAAGTTGTTGGAGAGGCTCCTCCGGAATCGTCAGACACTTGTATTGTCCAACCGGCTGAAGATGTCTCTGTTGCACCGGTGGTAATCCCCAGCGTGAAACTGAAAGAGCCTGAAGCCGCCAGCGTTCCTGAAGTGAGAATAACATAATCGGAAGCAAATGTTTGACCCCAGCCGGATCCGCTATAACCGGTTATCTCGTAATCCGAAGAGGGCCTGGTCGTTTTAATCCAGACAGCAGTCGTATCGCTGGTATTATTGACAGTAAAAGTAAAATCCTGATCAGTACTGGTAGTGGTACTGGTAGGAGTAACCGAAGCAGTGCAGGAGGAAACGGCGGCGTAACTTTTCAAAAGAAAATATTGAGAAAGCAAAACCAGAGTGATGACAATTACCAAAATCTTCTTGGGCATTAACTAAATATTACACTATTTCAGATTAACAGGACATTTGGTTATCAGGGGATAGGATCCGGGGAGTTTGCATATCAGGTTTTAGTTGAACTTTTTTCTTTTATATATCTAAGGAGTAACTGAATCAGCCCACTACTCCCGACATGGTATCGGGATTCGTGGGTTGAGAGTGGCCTTTGAGGAACGCCCTTGTGTCTTGTGTTCCTTTTTCTTCTAAGACAAAGCTATAACTGAACCGCCCTCCTTCGTCCGCCTTAGGCGGACTACGGAGGGCAAGAGTTAGACATTAATGACTTTCCGTTCATCTTGTGCCTGTCGCTCTTCTAACACAAAACTGTATGCAAACCACCACAAAAAAATCATCCAGGCAAGAGACATAAAAACAGCCAAATAATCATGCATCACCATTACCGCGACTTCATTTGCATAATAGATAAGAACCGTAATTAAAAACATTCTGAAGAGGTTTACCAAAAATGTTCCGACTATTCCTAAAATAACCACTTCAATCTTTGAGAAGAGTTTATATTTTCCTCGCAGTCCAAATATTAAACTTGCCGACAAAAATATAAGACTTTGCCATCCCAGGCAGTTCCAAGATAATGTAGTCGACCAGAAGTGACCGCCTTCTTTTTGAAGCCAGATAACCACATGGCTTCCTGCAATAATTTTTACGTTAATATTAACCAATGTTAAAAGAAAAGCTAAAAGTTTAGCCTCAAAAGGGACAATTCTTTCCTGTAACCATACATACCAACCTAACTTTTCAAACATATTGGTTAAGATTGCAGAAAAAGTTACCAAAAACGGAAGCACCATCAAAACTACGGCAAGGACTGCAAATAATTTTTTAAATGTTTCTTTTTGGTGCATATTATTTAAAAATTGTACTGAATCCGGAGAATTTAGCCTGTTTTCTCCTTAACTGAATTACAATCGGCAAAAAGGGAGCAAAAATTGTAAATATCCAGATATTTTCCGGAATTTCCCCTTCAGTGTATTCAATGTATAACTTCGGTGCTTCTGCAGCGGACTGGTCGTATGCCCGGTAATTACGATAACTACTACCCCCATCATCACGCACTACAACGATGACCGCATCATTGCTAATCGTAAAAGTGTCCACTAACTCCTGGAAGCTCGAGTTTAAACTTGAACTTTGATACCAACTGTCTACTGCCCAATTCCCTGGGTCCCAATCTGCCTTCGCATTTGTCAGCGCCAAACCGTCAAACCCGGCGTAATCCGTTGGCGCAGCCGGGTTATCCGCATCCACCACCGATGCTTTCCAAAGCGGTGAATTAGTGTAATCAGATCCCGCCTTTACCTCAATGTAACTGGTCGTGATCGTTCCGTTAATGGTTACACCAGTAAATCGTTGGAAATTGTGGAGGGTGATGCCGCCATCGTAACCCACAGATTGGTTAGGCGCATCACTAAAAAACCACTCTAATATATCGTAGGCCGTACCGTCATCGGCACCTGTAGCCACCACTTTATCAACTGTTGGATCAAAAACCAGCTCTCCCTCAGGTAGGTTGGTCAGCTTTTCGGAATCAAAACCCGCAGCTATATAATTTTTTCCACCCCGGTTGAAAAATTTCTTCACCATTTTTTCTCTGGCTACTTCCTGACCATTGGCAGCTATTACATAAACATCATCAACCGGCATGAAGGCTATAAGTTCATTTTCGCTATCGATCAATTCCAAGCCTGAATTATTAATAATAGTACTTCGGTCTAAATTAATATTTTTTCCATCAGATTCTTTTACGCCGGAAGTATCACCCCAATCAATTTCAAACACAAACCCAAAATAGTCGCCGGGCTTATCCTTAAAGTTAAAGTTAATATAATCTCTGGCCTCTTGATTTAATATTATTTCCTCTTTTAATCGATCGCCATTACCTCTCCAGCGGATATCAATTCTTCCCCCGTTTGGCTCCGACCATAAATTCTTCCAAGTAATTACGTTTTCAACATTCACATTAATGTCACCAATGGCAATTCCTTTAGTTTCTAAATTAAGATTTGCCCGATCATAAATCATTCCATTTGAAACCTTTTGAATTTCTGATCCCGTTTTTCCTAGGTAACCGAAGTCTTCAAGTCTAAATCTAACCCAATGATCGCCTTGTTGTCCCCCAAACCCTACCCAGCCATCGGTGCCTTTATCCTTCGGTTTTCCAAGCAGATAATGCCAACTGTTTGCCGTAACTAACCAGCCATCAAGGTTTTCATCCTCAATTCTTTTTGGCGTCATATCGATTTCTTTATCAAAAACTCCGCTTCCCGGCTGACTCTCGTAATGAATTGGTCCAATTGAACCTTCGTAAACCATTTTTGAAGGATTGTCGGTACGAAAAAAGGTTTTACTGGACTTGCCTCTTAAATCTACTACTTCCTCCAGTTCGTTTTCCTGAGCATTGGCTATTTCTAACACCGGATAATCTTTTGAAAATGAATATAAGACAATGGACACGATCAATACCATAGATGTGAAAGCTCGACCTACCCACCTTTGTCCTTTCCTTGATCTGATATTAAATTGGTTGAATTGATTATTGGCGGAAGCCAAGGATAGATAGGTATTCGGAACGAGACGCTGGTCGCTGTCGACTCCTAAGGTTTGAGTTACTGATCCACGACTGGGCAAAATGCCACGAATCCAGCGGTAGAAGGAGCCGCGTTTGAAGACGTCGGTAATCTTGCCGGTTTTGGGGGTACGAAACCAAGGGCTTTC
>MHDE01000015.1:0-11826 GCA_001803465.1 Microgenomates group bacterium RIFCSPHIGHO2_01_FULL_45_11
CTGGTGTACGTATTTGAAGGCGGGAGGGTTTTTTGAGATGAAAGATGAAGTAAAACAGCAAGTGGATTAAAAACTGCAGCTAACCATGGTGTAAAAATCTTTAAGAAAAGCGGTCTGGGAGTCATTAATCATAGACCAGCTGCTTAACCCGGCTTTCCATAATTTTCCCGTTGCGTACCAGACTACAGCTAATCCTTCCGGAGATTCTTTTGGTTCGTTAACGTTAACCGGATAAATGGTTAAGACAGAGTTGTTATTGATATTGGTATCTTGAATCGAGACAAGATCGCGCACATTTGGATATTCGTTTTCCCAAAATTTGAAGTAAGCCTCACGTTTTGATCCGCCCGAATAAGGAATGTTACTGATAATAGTGATATTTGGTTTGTATCCTGGATCACGGTTTAAGATGAGTGTGTTTGTGCCATCTCCCGTCCATTCCCATTTAGGAGGAAGGCAGAGGGTTGGGCCTTGAGGAACCGCTGATCTACTCCAATTTGTTGGTACTGTATAAGATGTTTTAATGGGAGATGTATTTTCCGAATCCAGGAATTTAAAGGTGGAGAGGATTTGGTTAATAATCTGCAAAGTTGATAGGGTAGAATCGTAACTGAATAATATTTCTAAGTATTTACCGCCGGGAGTTCTGAATGTGTAAGTTTGAGTGAAGAGGTTTGTTTCTTGTTTAGTATCCCTCTTCGTCATCTCTATGTTGTTAATTGTCACTTGTACCTTAGTTCCTTCCTCTAAATAGGAGGGTTCTAGATCAAATCCTTGTATAGTTATATCTGGGTAATTTTTGGTTGAATCCATCTCTACCACATTTAAACCTCTCGCGTTTGAGGGAGCTTCTTTACCTTGTGCGCCAGCAGCCAGAGCTTCAGTTTTCCAACTTAGCGGATATTTAAAGGAGTATCCATACTCCGTATTTGTGTAAATATTCCAATCAGCAGTTTCCTCCTTCGCCAAGGTTTCGGAAGGACTGGGGGTAGGTGAAAGGGATAGTTGAGTTAGTTGAGATTGAAGTTTTTGGTTTTGGGAGAAGAGGTAGGCGGCGGTGGCGAGGGAGATAACCACCAGTAAACTTACTAGAAGAGGCAGAAGTGATTTCTTAGGCTGTTGTGAAGCGGAAGGCTGTTCGTTCGTAGTTGTCGGTGGTAAGTTTTCTATTGGAGGTTGGTTTTTCATACATTTCAATTAGTAAATTTAAAGGTGGAGAGGATTTGTTGGTAATCTTTTACGTTTGAATCGGTGTAGCTGATTGAAGTTTTAGTGCCGTCAAAAGAACCTTTATTTTCACCGGTTTTAATTTGGACGACAGAACCGTTGGAGGTGGCAACTAAATACGTTGTAAATGGTGTTGATTGCTGGGAGAAGAAGTTGCCATCTTGGACGACTTTGATACCAGTTCTATTGCCAATGGGTACGTTTTCTTGGATATAAAGATATTTTAAGAGCTCATCCTTGGTAGTTCCAGCGCCCATATAATCAAGATAGAAATCGATGAGGGACAGACCTGAAGGATTTTCGCTAATGAATATAGGCATAACGATACTTTTGCTAGCTTGGGTACCAATCAAATTGATATATTTGCTATGCACTTGGGTGGCAGTAGTGTAAGGCGGGTAAGTAAAAGAAAGTGAATTTTCTTGGTTGGTAAATGTATTCCAAGTTTGGATCTGGGGAGATGGACTTTTTGTTGGGGTAGACAATTTGGTTCCAGTTACTTTGGAATCCAGAAACTTAAACGTGGAGAGGATTTGGTCAATCAGAGGTAGTAATTCCTGCCTTTTATTTCGAGAACCAGTCATTAGACGAATGGTGGCGACGTTTTTACCCTCAACTACAATACCGTCATACTGGCTATATTCATTATCCTGTTCAGCATAGAAAATTGCTTTTAGGGTTGTCTTATCTATGATCGTTTTTACTTTATTATATGATCCAGTAATCCCTGGAAACGGTCGAGTAACCACCGTATTGTCTTCTGCTTCGATAGCGGATAAATAAGGTTCAATAGTGTCTTTAAAGGGTTTATAGACAACAAGTTCAAATTCCAGATCAGTTTCTGTTAAGGCGCGGTGGTCGCGTTTCGCTTCGGTATTGAAGGCGTCGAATCCGTAGTAGGAGTAATCTGGGGCTATTTGCGGATTATTGGTATAGGGAAAGAGAACATCTGGGTATTTAAAGGAAATACCAACTTGTTCGTTTTGCACTGTTTTCCAATTGGCAGTGGGATCTGGGGTAGGGGTGGTCTGAGCAGGTGAGGAGACGGGTTGAGTTGACAATTGTCTTTGGAGTTTCTGGTTTTGGGAGAAGAGGTAGGCAGCGGCACCGAGAGCAACGGCGACGGTGACTACCAAGAGAGTGAGAAGCCAAGGCTTTGAGGACGACTGCTTTTTGGTAGGAGTGGCAGATTTGATAGGTTCGGTTGCAGGCGGAACGGTTGTTGGTGTCTCCATGTTTGTTTCTCTTCCAATATTGTACTCCTGGTAGCCAGAGAAAAGTCAATGGTTAATGATTTCCCAGAGTTCGGGGGTAGAGTTTTTGAGGAGGGTGAAGTTTTTGATGGTGAAGGGTTGGTGGGGGAGGTTATCTTCAAGTTTACCTAGATCGGCAGTAGTTGGCAGGGCGTAGTGGAGGGAGACATGGGGGTGGTAGGGGGGCAGGTGGCGATCGTCGTAGAGAGAAAGATCGTAGTCGATAGTGGTGATAAGGGTTTGGGAGAGTTTTTGGGAGAGAGTTTGGAGAGGAGCTTCTGGGGCGACGGAGACGTAAATGATGGTTTTGCCCAGAGACTGAAATTGGCCCAGGCTGGTGAGGGCGATAGTGATGGGCTGGGACTGAATTGTTTTGACGATTCTAATTAATTTTTCTTCAGTAACTTCTGGTTTGAGGAAAAAGGGAGGGATGAGGGTAAGATGCAAAATGTCGATGGGGCTTTTTTGATTTAAAACCATTTCGAACGTTTGGCGGAGGGCGGCGTCGATGGCGGGGGGAAGGCGGAAAACGATGACGTAGCGGGGCATATCATTAGTTAGTAGACAGTATTTAGTATAAAACTACTTCGTAGTTATGTAACGCATTCGGCGGAGCCGAATATTTCTTAAAGGTAAGTTTATATCTTGTTATAAAGGATTAAGTATTTAGGTAAATAATTAAGACTTAGGAATTAAGTAGAACTAACATTTTTTCTTACTGGTTCGCACACCGCAATTTACTTGATCGCATATGGTTGACTTTGTAATTAGGAGACTGTCGGGTGGTGGTAAACAATTCTGACTTCGTTTCTATTAAATGATCATGCCAAGCTGAAAGCCTGGCCAACGCGATCAGCGTAAATTGGGTGTTCTTGCCAGTAATTTTGGTGGTTTCTTGGTATAATTCTAGTACATCTATGGAAAATACACAGATAGGTTTTTACGGGCAGCAAGAAGGGGAGCGAATACTCTATGTGGTGCGGCCTTATCCATTAGCCATTTTTCTTCATTTACTCAAGGCGTACGCGGCGGCAGCGGCCATAGTGATCACCTTTATGATCATCGGTGTACAAATAAAGTCGTTTAAACCAGTAGTGTCAACGATAGGTTTAACGACGGGAGCAGTAGTGGCATTGGTGGGTACTTTGATAGTGAAAGCCAGCCAACAGAAGAGTATTGCTTATGTGACTGATAGGCGGTTGGTGCGGTTTGAGCCGACCAATATTTTTGCCACCAACATGCGGACGTTAACCTGGGATGAGGCGGTGAAGGTGAAGACGTTTCCGCCTAACTTAGTCTGGAAGATACTGATGGTGGGGACGGTAGTTATCCATGCGCGGACAACGATTGTGACGCCAGAGGAACCGAAACCGAGCACGGTAACAGCGGATGACATTGCTTTAACTGATGTTTATTACTATCGGGACTTGGGTAATTACATCGATAAGATTTTGTTTACCTATAAACGGCAGCCGAAAGAAATGGAGACGTTTAAGGCGTTTGTACCAATGCCGAAAGGACAAAGGGACTAGAAACTAGCGATTAGCCTTTAGCGGATAGCGGTTAGTTAATCGACAACAGTAATCGGAGAACAGAAAAATAGTATCAAGTATTTTGTATAAAGCTAGATAGTAGTAAAGAGTAAAGAGTAAATAGACAATAGTCAACAGCGA
Organism: Microgenomates group bacterium RIFCSPHIGHO2_01_FULL_45_11; assembly: GCA_001803465.1. GTDB lineage: Bacteria > Patescibacteriota > Microgenomatia > UBA1400 > 2-01-FULL-45-11 > 2-01-FULL-45-11. The sequence continues at coordinate 4,154 of MHDE01000015.1, forward strand.
TAATTTTGCTATAATTCGGACTAAATATGTCAGTGAACGTAGCAAAATTAGGAAAAGAGTTTTTGTGTCGGGTGGATGGTCCACTGACAACTAATACAGAAGTACTAGCAGCGCTGTTTGGTTGGGGTGGGAGTGGTTTGGCGATGCAGAGGTTATTTTTTGAATTAAGACCAGACGAGAGTTTAAATGAGGCAAGCGTTGAGTTGGGGGTTTTTTACGAAGTGGTTCAAGTAGAGGGAGTTGGTACCTTTTTGCTACGTTAAATTTATTTGGATGGGTTGACCGTTTCAGAGGGAAGTGGTAAACTAAGAACGGTTTGAACGAATAGAGGTGGGGTGGCCCACCTTTTTTATTATTTCTGAACAGAAAACAATGAGCAATGAGAGGAAAAGATTATGGCGGTGACGATACAGGCAAGAACTGAATTTGCATCGGCTCTCAATCAGATTTGCGCCGAGAGAGGTTTAGAGCCGCAAGTGGTTTTGGAAACCATTAAGGCGGCAATTTTGGCGGCGTTTCGTAAAGACCACGGTATTCAAGAAGAGATTGAGTATAAAGTGGAACTTGATGCTGATACTGGAGCGGCGCAGATTTTTGAAGTGTTGGAGGATGGGAGTAAAAAAGAGGTAACGCCGCCGGGATTTGGACGGATTGCCGCGCAAACTGCCAAACAAGTGATTTTGCAACGGGTTAGAGAAGCAGAAAAGGACGCCATCATCGAGGAATACAAAGATAAAGTGGGGACGATGCTCACCGGCATGGTACTGCGTTACGATGGCAAGAACGTGATTTTTGATATCGGGCGAGGGCAGGGGTTTATGCCGCCGGAAGAGCAAATTCCCAACGAATACTACAAGCTTAATCAACGGATGGCGGTATATATCACTGATATTCGGGAGACAATGCGGGGTAATACCATTATTGTGTCGCGGTCGACCCCCAAGTTGGTACAAGAGCTGTTTCGGCGAGAAGTACCTGAAGTATCCGGTGGAGCGGTGGAAATTGCGGCGATTGCCCGAGAAGCAGGACACCGGACAAAATTGGCGGTGCGGTCAACCCAGGAGGGGGTGGATCCGGTGGGAAGTTGCGTGGGGCAGAAGGGAGTAAGAGTTTCCGAAGTAATTAATGAACTCAATAACGAGAAGATTGATATTATTCAGTATTCGGAGAAGGCAAAAGAGTTTATTAGTGCAGCCTTGGCGCCGGCAGAAAATTTAGTGATTGATCTTGATGAGAAAAAACAGAAGGTGACGGTAACGGTGCCAGACGATCAACTGTCGTTGGCTATAGGTAGGGGTGGACAAAACGTAAGACTGGCGGCCAAATTGACCGGCTATAAGATTGATATTAAAGGGACGACCGGCAAAGCCAAAGTATCGGTAACGGGGACGGAGGAATTTGAGATTGATCAGTTAAAGTTACCTACTCGGGTAAGAACAGTGTTGGTAGCGGTGGGCATAACCACGATTGATCAATTAGAAGGTCGACTAGAAAAGCTTAGTGAGATTGAAGGAATTGGTCCCAAAGCCCTTGTCCATATTACAGAGGCCTTGAGTGAGTTTAAGAAAGCTATGGTGAGTGTCAAACCGAAAAGTAGTGAAGAGACTAAAAGTATTGAAGAGGAAAAAAGCAATAAGAAAGCTCTAAAAGTTACCAAGGATGCTGAAAAGAGTAACACTAAAGGCACTGAAGTAATTGAGAACACTGAAAAGAATAACGCTAGTGACATTCAATCAACTAAGGATGCTGAAAAAAGCAACACTGATGATAAGAAGAATTAAGGTTTAAAGAGGGACGCAACGAATAATGCGCCCACAACGGCAAACAGATTCGATAGTTATTACCCTGATTACGGAGGGGAATGGTTCGTCAGAAAGGCAAATCGACTACTACGACAAAAGATTCGGGGAACCTAGCGTCAGTCCCGACAACTATGTTTCGGCCGCCGATTGTGACGGTAATGGGACACGTGGATCATGGCAAGACGACGCTTTTAGATGTGATTCGAAAGACTCAGGTAGCCAAGCAGGAAACGGGTGGAATCACTCAAGGCATTGGGGCGTATCAGGTTGAACATAAAGGTAAGAAGATAACTTTTATTGATACTCCGGGGCATGCGGCTTTTGCCAAAATGCGTTCGCGCGGCGCGCAAGTGACCGACATTGTGGTGCTCGTGGTAGCTGCGACTGAAGGAGTCAAGCCGCAGACGGTTGAGTCAATTAATCATATCCGAGCGGCGGATGTGCCTATCATTGTGGCTATAAATAAAATGGATCTTCCCGAGGCGGATCCGGTCAGGGTAAAAAGTGAATTAGTCAAGTACGAGGTCATGGTGGAGGAGTTTGGGGGAAAGGTGCCGGTGGTAGAGGTATCGGCCAAAACGGGGAAAAATATTGAACAACTTTTGGACATGATTCAACTGGTGGCGGAACTAACGGGGGTGAGCGGCGAGGCGAGTGGAGAATTGGAAGCGGTGGTGATTGAGTCACAGCTTGATTCAAAACGGGGTCCGACGGCGACGGTGATTGTTCGGCAGGGGACGCTTAGGTTGGGAGAGACTATCTATGTGGATGAGACGCCGGCTCGGGTGCGATTGATGGTGACTGATAGGGGTGAGGGGGTAAGGGAAGCTTTGCCGTCGATGCCGGTATTAGTGCTTGGTTTTGGAACTGTGCCATCGGTAGGGGGAGTGATTGGCTCCAAATCCCAACCAGCGCGATCTTATCAACCAAAAAAGCAATTGCCTGAACTGAAAATGGAAGGGGAAGTTGATATTGAGGCGATGCTTGCCGGCGAAGAACCGGCAAAGCGGCCGTCCATAGAAGTAATCCTTAAAGCTGATGTTGAAGGAATGCTGGAAGCAATTCGGTCTAATTTATCGGATGAGGTAATTATTGTTCAGGCCGGGGTAGGGCCGGTGACGGAATCGGATGTAATGTTGGCAGCGGATGCGGGAGCGCGGATTATTGCTTTTAACGTACCGATACCAGCCGCGATTGAGAAGCTGGCTAATAATGAGAAAGTGGCGATTTTTAGGTATCAGTTGATTTATGAACTTTTGGAGGATGTGGAGAAGCAGATATTGAAACTACTTGAGCCGACTATTGATGAGGAAGAATTGGGGAGGGCAGAAATAGTGGCGGAGTTTACGATCAAAAATGAGAGGGTGGCTGGGTGTAAAGTATTAAACGGTGAGCTGGGTAAGACTGATTTAATTCATTGGCAACGAGGAGATAAGATTTTAGGTGAAGTGAAAATACGGTCGATGAAACGCGGGAGAGAAGAGATTATTCGGGCCAAAAGCGGGACCGAGTGCGGAGTGGTGCTTAGTCCCAGGGTTGATTTTAAGGTTGGTGATAGATTGGTGGCGTACAAGAAAATTAGCGTTTAGTGGATAGAGAAAAGCGTTTAGTTAGGAAATTGGTTGACAGTTAGGGATAAAATACAAGTATTATAAAGTATTATAGGTAGAGCAAGTAGAACAGGTAGATCAGGTAGAAAAGATATGGCGTTGCCGCAGGATTTTTCCCAACTGAAAGAGGCGTTGGCTAAGGCGAATGACATTTATATGCTGATTGCCGAGAATCCTAATCCGGATACGGTAGCGGGAGCGTTGGCTTTGTATTTATCCCTTAAAGAAGTAGGCAAAAACGTGTTGGTAGGGTGTCAATCACCCATGCGGGTAGAGTTTTCTCGTTTGGTGGGGGTTGACAAGGTGACAACTAAAATAGGAAGCCGCAATTTGGTAATCTCTTTTGATTATTATCAAGACAGTATCGATAAGGTTAGTTACCATGTGGAAGGGAAAATGTTTAACTTGATGGTTCAGCCGAAAACAGGAGCGAAACCTTTAAACCCGGCGAACGTCAAGTATTCGTATTCGGGGGCGGCAGCGGATATGGTGTTTATCGTTGGGGCGACGACGCTTGACAATCTGGGTGATTTGTACCGGTTAGAGCGGAAACTTTTTGACGAGGCGTATACGGTAGGAGTGAGTCGGTTCCAAGTAGCGGCGTACGCCCAGACGATGGTGACAGATCCGCAAGCCAGTTCGGTGAGCGAGGTAGTGTTTCAGCTAGTCAAGGCTTTAGAATTGTCGGTTAGCGGCGACTCTGCTTCTAATTTGCTGTTTGGGATTGAGTATGCGACTCAAAGTTTTTCGGCAGCTACGACCTCGGCCACAGTCTTTGAAGCGGTGGCGGAGCTCTTAAAAGCCGGAGGCAGACGGCAATTTCCTGCGGTGACGGTGGGGGAGAAGAAAGCAGTTGTCGGAGAGCCAAGCCAGGTACGGGTGACCGAACCAGCGGCGGATAGGGGAGTGATGAAGCCAATGACGCCAGCTATGTCGGCAAAAAATCCTCCACAAGGAGTGACGACTCAAAATCAATCAGACGATAAGCCGCCAGAAGAGTGGTTGCAGCCCAAGATTTTCAGAGGATCGACGAAGGTGTAGGAGATAGTGAGTAGGGTATGGCGTTAAGGGAGCAATAACGAGTGAGTTAGGCCTTTTCGGTGGCCGTGTGATACAATATTATCCTCAAGAGGCTCATTTTGAGGGTAAGTTATGTTGACGAAAACACAAAAAGAGACAATCATGAAGGATTACGCCACCAAGAAGGGGGATACGGGGTCGCCGGAGGTGCAGATTGCTCTTTTGACCGAACGGGTGATGAAGTTAACCGGCCACCTTAAGGAGCACAAGAAGGATAATCATTCCCGGAGAGGTTTACTCAAAATGATGAGTAAGCGACGCAGGCTTCTTAATTATCTGATGAAAAAGGATAACAAACGATATAAAGTAATTATTAATAAGTTGAATTTATCTAAGTGAAAGGACGGGGAAGGGTGATAAAGAGTTCAGTAGTGACGATTACCAGACGGTAACCGTTGACACTGACTTCTTTATCTTTTTCCCCCAGATTTTTATGCATATTTCTACAGGTGAGGTGCGTTTAGCCGGTCAAACCATCAAATTGGAAACCGGAAAATTAGCGCGGCAAGCCAATGCCAGTATAGTGGCGTCAATGGGAGATAACGTGGTGTTGGCAACAGTGGTGATGGGAAGGGTGATTGAAGAGCTTGATTACTTTCCTTTGCAAGTGGAGTTTCAGGAGAAATTGTATTCTGGCGGCAAGATTAAGGGGTCGCGTTGGGTGAAACGGGAAGGTCGGCCGAGCGATGAGTCGGTAATGACGGCACGACTGATCGACCGGAGTATCCGACCGCTTTTTCCTAAGGATTTTAGGAATGAAGTGCAAGTGATTGTGACGACACTTTCGGTAGACGGAACCAACCCGGTTGATATTTTGTCGCTCTTGGCGGTGTCGACGGCGTTGACTATTTCCGACATTCCTTGGAAAGGGCCGGTGGTTGGTTTTCGAGTCGGGAAAGATGCAAAAACTGGGAACTTATTGTTTAATCCTACATTTGAGGAAATAACGGCTTCACAGATGGATTTGATGGTGTCAACTGTCAAGGATAAGTTGATGATGGTTGAAGCGGGTGCTAATGAGGTGAGTGAGGCGACGTTAATTGAGGCTTTCAGTCGGTGTCAAGCCTTAACTAAGGAGACGTTGGCTGATCTGACCGCGTTTACTAAAAAGGCGGGGATAGCCAAAGTGGCTTATGAAGCGGTGGCGAAAGAGACAGTTTTGTATGATGGGATAGTCAAAAATTATAAGAAAGAAGTTAGCGACATAGTGAAAGCTAAGGGGCAACTTTTACGCCAGGCGGAACAGCCAGTGATGGAGAAGCTAGTCGATATTTATGGGGAGAAGTATACCAAAAAACAAATAGGGACAGCGTTAAGTGAGGCGATTTCCGCTGAAGCGCGGCGAATGATACTGGCACGCGGCATTCGGGCCGATGGCAGAAAGCCCGAGGATATCCGGCCGGTTTCGGCGGAAGCGGGAGTGTTGCCAAGGACGCACGGGTCGGCTTTGTTTAACCGAGGAGAAACGCAAGCTTTAACGATTACGACTTTGGCTTCTCCGGCAATGGAGCAACTGATTGAGGGAGCGGAAGGGGACGAAACTAAACGTTACATTCATCATTACTATATGCCACCTTATACAGTGGGTGAAACAGGCAGGTTGGGGTGGCCATCGCGACGCGAAGTCGGTCATGGCGCTTTGGCCGAACGGGCATTAGCGCCGATGATTCCAAGCGCAGAAGAGTTTCCTTATACCATTCGAGTGGTGTCGGAAATTATGAGTTCTAACGGTTCGACATCGATGGCGTCGGTGTGTGGCTCGACTTTGTCGCTCATGGACGCGGGAGTAAAAATTAAGCGACCGGTGGCCGGTATTGCCATGGGTCTAGTGAACGATCGGACAAAAACGGTGGTGCTGTCGGATATTACAGGGTTTGAGGATCATATCGGTGATATGGATTTTAAGATAGCGGGAACTACAGAGGGAGTGACGGCGATGCAAATGGATGTTAAGGTTGACGGTGTTGACGGCGAGACGCTCAAGTCTGCTTTGGAGCAAGCAAAGAGTGGCCGGCTGGCAATTTTAGTGAAAATGTTGGCTGTTTTGTCACAACCACGAGACAAGTTGAGTCCTTTTGCTCCAAAGATAATCATCATAACGGTGCCGGTTGACCGGATTGGTGAGGTGATTGGGCCGGGAGGCAAGATTATTCGAAGCATTGTGGCTCAAAGCGGAGCCCAACTGGATATAGACGATACCGGTAAGGTGTTTATCAGTGGTCCGGATGAGGAAGCGGTTGGAAAAGCCCGGCAACTAGTGGAAGCGATTGTGCGGGAGGTGCAAGTAGGCGAGGAATTTGACGGTAAGGTAACCAGGTTGATGGGTTTTGGTGCCTTTGTGGAGATTTACCCAGGTAAAGAAGGCTTGGTGCATGTTTCCCGGATGAGCAGCAACTATGTGGCAGACCCAGCTCAAGTGGTGCAAATAGGCGATATGGTGCATGTTCGGGTAGTTAAAGTAGATGAAATAGGGCGAGTAGATTTGACGATGTTATCGGCCGAAGATGAGCAAAAGGCGGAGAGTCGAAGGAGAGAAAATCAAGATCGCGGTGGCTATAACCAGCAGGATAGGCGAAGGCGGTTCGGAGGGGGAGAAAGGCGGAATAGGTATTAGGAGTAGAGTATAGGGGATAGTGGATTTTCTTTTCCATTGTGAGTGTTTTAACGACCTGTTAGGATAGGGATGTATGGATAATGGTGGTAATGCGTCATTAACGGCGGAAATTGAAGAGCTTAAGGCTCAAGCAACGGCAGCCAGCTTACCAGAAGAGTTAAAGCGGAAAGTGACGGGGATGTTGACTCATTTGGTCAGGATGGTAGCGACGGCGGCGTATTCGGCGGAGTATGAGCGAGCAGTGCATTATCTTGATTGGGTAACCAATTTACCTTGGAATAAGCGATCGGAGGATACCTTGGACCTAGCCAAAGCCAAGGCGGTGCTTGATGAGCATCACTACGGTTTGGAAGAGGTAAAAGAGCGGATTTTGGAGTATATAGCGGTACTTAAGCTCACTAAAGAAAAGGAAGGAAATCCGTTTGCTCGGGCGCCGATACTTTTGTTGGTGGGATTAGTGGGGACTGGCAAAACGACGTTTGCCATATCGTTGGCGCTGGCTCTAAACCGGAAGTTTGTCCGGGTTCCTCTTGGAGGAATGGGCTCGGCGCGAGATTTAAGGGGGCA
>MHDE01000015.1:11860-35045 GCA_001803465.1 Microgenomates group bacterium RIFCSPHIGHO2_01_FULL_45_11
ATTATCAAGGCTATTCGTCGATCCGGGGTTAGAAATCCGGTGATACTTTTAGACGAAATTGATCGGGTGACGATGGGAGGGAGGGCAGACGTAGCGGGGGTGCTGGTGGAGTTGTTGGACCCGGAACAAAACAATGCCTTTTTAGATCATTATATTGATTATCCGTTCGATTTGTCAGAGGTTCTATTTGTAGCGACGGCCAACAATACGGGTAATATTGCGACCGCAGTCATGGATCGGTTAGAACCGATTAGTATGCCTAGTTACACGGATGAGCAGAAAGTGGTGATTGGTAAGAACTATTTGTTGCCGAAAGCTGTGGCGGAGGCGGGACTGGCTGCTAAAGATGTGGCGGTGGAGGAGAGTTTGTGGCCGGATATAGTGCGGCCACTCGGATATGATGCGGGGATTCGGACGTTGCAGAGGACAATTAAGGGTATTGTTAGGAAAGTGGCAAAAATGAAGGCGGACGGTCAGTCGATGCCGATTCAACTAACAGTGGCAAATTTGAAAGAGTTCTTGCCGACGTACCAAACGGAAATAGGGTAAAAATAGGGGATAGGGAATAGTGAAGAGAATTGAGATTTTTAGGGTTTGTTAATAAATTTAGAGAGATAAAAATATGAAGTCATTAAGTGACCAGAGAATTTCTAGGGAAGAAGTGAGGGGGGGAGTGCGGATTGTGCCTTTGGGGGGAATGGGGACGGTGACGCGGAATATGTTTGTTTACGAAACCGACTCACAGATACTTCTGGTCGATTGTGGGATTGGTTTCCCGGAATACGCGGCATACGGGATAGACATCTTATTACCAGACATTTCTTATTTAGAGGATAAACGAGAAAAAATTGTGGGGATGCTCTTGACTCACGGGCATGACGATCATATTGCCGGGTTGCCCTATATTTTGCCGCAATTGCCACCTTTTCCCATCTATACTTCTAAATTAACCGGTGGTTTTGTTTTAGATAGGTGTAAAGATTTTGAGGTGGCGGTCGATATTCGAGAATTGCCCGATGGTGAGTTTCGAGTGGGGGAGTTTGCCATTTTGCCGATTAAAGTGACGCATTCAATTCCTGACGGGCGACACTTTGTCATTGCCGCTAACGGGTCGACTATTTACCACGGAGCAGATTTTAAATTTGATAGTCAGCCGGTAGACGGGGTGAGGTCTGATTTGGATCGTATCCGGCAAGCCGGAGAAAAAGGAGTGACGTTACTTTTGTCTGATTGTCTTAGGGCGGAGAGAAAAGGGACTTCAGCTTCTGAATCGAGAATTAGGGCAACGTTGGAGCGTGAGATTAAAACTGCCAGGGGTAAATTTATTGTGACGGTGATGAGTTCTAATATTCATCGGATCCAGCAGGCGATTGATGTAATGGAGGCGGACGGTCGGACGGTAGCATTTTTGGGGCGATCAATTGAGCAGAATGTGGTGACGGCGGCTCGGTTGGGATTTTTACGGTTGCCCAAACAGATCGTAAATAAAAGGAAAATTGGTAAAATTCCGGCCAAGAAACTGGGTGTCGTCATCGCGGGCAGCCAGGGGCAAGAAGGGTCATCGTTAGTGCGGGCGTCGGTAGAAGAGCATGAGCTGATTGAAATTAAACCAGAGGATAAGGTAGTCTTTTCGACCGAACCGATTCCGGGGCGGGAGCTTGATGTAAACCGGGCGATTGACAATATTGCTCGTTTAGGGGCGGATTTGGCGTACTCGGACGCCGATGACGAGATGCATGTATCGGGACACGCCAGCGCGGAAGAAATTAAGGAGCTCATACGTTTGAGTCGGCCTCGCTTTTTAGCTCCGATTGGAGGTAGTTTTCGGCATATGCGGCGATTTTGGATGTTGGCGGCAGAGTTAGGATACCAGCCTGATCAGGTGTTTCTATGGGAAAACGGACAGACTTTAGTGGTAAAGGGGAATGAGGTTACTTGGGGTAAGGAAGTTAAACTGGCTGAAGTGGCGGTAGATGGGTTGGGGATCGGTGACGTGGGAGCGGTGGTTCTAGCTGATCGGAAGCGGATGGCGGAGAATGGAATTGTGGAAATTCTGATTTTGGTGGATGCCAAGCGGCGACAGGTGATCGGCGAACCGGAAGTGGTGACGCGGGGTTTGGTGTATGTTAAACAGTCCAAGGCCCTTCTCAAGTTGATTGCCGAAGAAACCAAAAGGGGATTGCCAAGAGCTGTAACTAACGAGCAGTGGGGAAAAGTAAAGAGTGGGTTGGAAAAGAGAATAGCGGACTTTATCTATACGGAGATTCAGCGGGAACCACTCATTCTTCCGGTCATCCGCCAAGTGTGATAGGATTTACTAGAGGTAGAGGAGAGCGTATAGGGGTTAGCGGTCAGTTCAGTTTGTAGCTGTCGGTCGTCAGCCACTACGCAATACTAGTCACAAACTTATTAAATTGTTGATGGAAATTGGTAGACATTTGAGAGGTAACGTGAGTTACTAGTAGAGGATTACTATGGGTCGACGACGGGGGCGGCGACGAGCGCCTTTTAAAGTTAAGTTACATAAAGACACACTTTATTCGGTGGTGAGTGTGTTGCTCTTGACTGCGGCAGGGCTCATCATTATCTCTTTTTCTGGGCAGGGGACGTTTTTGGTGGTGGTCAATTCGCTTCTATCACGGTCGTTTGGGGCGGCAACTCTTTTGATTCCCTTTTTACTCATTAGCGCGGGACTAATGCTAACCCAGCTAAAATGGAGGGTGGCCAGGCCGAATGTGTTTTTGGGAGCGGTGTTACTGTTTATTGCGGTGTTGGGACTGGGACGAACAGGGGTGGTGGGACAAGAGATTTTTGCTAATTTAGAGGCTTTAGTTAGGCCAATCGGGTCCTGGTTATTATTACTGGGAACGGGATTTATTGGTTTTATGGTTTTGACCGAGACGCCTCTTGATGAGATTTTGACTAGGTTATTCCGTTTGACGGGGCTGTTCGGTAAAGGGGTAGCCAAGGTGAAGAAGACTGGTGAAGTGGGGTTAGCTGGTTTTGGACAGAAAGAAATGAAGATTAAGGGGCAGGAGGGGGAGGAGAAATTGGGTAAAGGAGATAAAGGTGGTAAGGAAGAGGAAAAGGGAGTGGGCGATAAGGGAGGCTTGGGGACACAGATGGTGGCAAATTTGCCGGGATCGGAACCGGGGGTGTGGAAGCTGCCGCCGCTTACCCTACTAGAAGATAAAGTGGGAGGAGAAGCTGATCGAGGGGATGTAAAGCAGAATGCGGGGATTATTGAGAACACTTTAGATCACTTTGGGATTAAGACCCATGTGGTAGAGGTGAACTTGGGGCCGGCGGTAACCCAGTATGCTTTAGAAATTGCTCCGGGAACGAAACTAAGCAAGATTACGGCGCTTCAGAATGATTTAGCTTTGGCTTTGGCGGCGCCGACTGGGCAAATTCGGATTGAAGCGCCGATTCCTGGCAGGGCGCTGGTGGGGGTAGAGATTCCCAATCGGACACTCCAACTGGTGCCATTAAGAAGGATGTTAACTTCAGGGCAACTGAAAAAGAGTCAATCGATGATTTCTTTTGCTTTAGGACTCAACGTTTCTAATGAGCCGGTAGTGACGGACATTGCTCGTATGCCTCATGTGTTGGTGGCGGGAGCAACGGGAAGCGGTAAATCGGTGTGCGTAAATGCTTTAATTACGACTGTTTTATTCCGAGCGGCGCCGAGTGAAGTAAAATTTATTCTGGTCGATCCCAAACGGGTAGAATTGACACAATTTAACGGTATTCCCCACTTATTGACGCCGGTAATTGTGGATCCGGAAAAAGTAGTATCGGCGCTTAAATGGTCGATTGCGGAAATGGAGCGACGTTACAAGACTTTTGCTGAAGTTGGGGTACGTAACATTGAAGGTTTCAACGAGTTATCGGGATTTCAGGCATTGCCCTATATTTTAATCATTATTGATGAGCTGGCGGATATTATTCTGTTTGCACCCAGTGAGGTGGAAGATGCGATAACGAGATTGGCGCAGATGGCACGGGCGACGGGGATTCATTTGGTGTTGGCTACCCAGCGGCCATCGGTGGATGTTTTGACAGGACTAATTAAAGCTAATATTCCTTGCCGAATTTCTTTTAACGTTACTAGCATGGTAGACTCGCGGGTGATTATTGACAAGCCGGGAGCGGAGAAACTGTTAGGACGGGGCGATATGCTTTATATTCCACCCGAGCAAGCCCGGCCGACACGGATTCAGGGGGCGTTTGTATCTGAGCCAGAAATTAAAAGGGTGATTGAGTATCTGACACAAACAGGAGTAGAGCCGCAGTATACCGAAGAAGTGACGACGCAATATCAAGCCAGGAAGATAATGGGGATACTGGCAGGGACTGATGAGGAAGTGGATCCTTTGTTTGAAGAGTCGGTGCGGCTGGTGGTGCAAGCTAAGAAAGCGTCATCGTCGCTTTTACAGCGACGGTTGAGTTTGGGGTATGCCCGGGCAGCCCGGATTTTGGATCAACTCGAGCGGGCGGGGATTGTGGCTCCACCCGAAGGTTCGAAACCTCGAGATGTTCTTATAAAAAGTGCGGATGAATATTTTGTTCGGATGAAGAGTGAAGCTAATTAGGAGTGGTTATGAGGACGGTAGGGGAATTACTCAAAGAAGCGCGGCTCAAGCGGAAGTTAACGTTAGCTGATCTTAGTCGGCAGACGAGGATTCAGGAGAAGGCGCTTAAGGCCGTGGAGGAGAATAACTTTCAAAACTTACCGCCGGCGACGTTTGTAAAAGGGTTTGTTCAAAACTATGCCCGGGTAGTGGGGGTTAACCCTAAAACTGTTTTGGCTATTTTCCGACGGGATTTTATCGAGGATAAGCTCGGTAGGGTGATGCCTCGGAGTCTAGTTGAGCCGATTCAGCAATCGATGTTTACCCCGCGCACCACAGGCTTATTGCTTTTAGGACTTTTGGGGTTATTTATCATTGGTTTTTTTGTGAGGCAAGTGTATGTGTTTACTGCAGCTCCCCGAGTGACGGTGACGGCTCCTGTAGAGGGAGCGGTAGTCCGGTCGCCGATTGTAGTAGAGGGCGAGACGGTGACGGATGCGATGGTAGCTATCAATAATAAGGAAGTGGTGGTGGATAGTCAGGGAAAGTTTCGGACGGAATTACAGTTGTCGTTGGGAGAGCATACGATTGTGGTCGTCGCTACGGATCGACGGGGTAAAGCCCGAACGGTGCAGCGGGTGATAACGGTGGAAGAGTAGTTAAATAATTTTTATATTTCCCGTCTGGTAGAAAGATAGCTTTTTATCCTATAGTATTGACTTTTCATTGAATTGGTGGTATATTCCCTTTCAATTAACAGGAGCTAATGGCTACCTGTTTTTTTTAGAAGCAGTTGAAGCTTTTATCGTCAAGAGGACTCTTTAAGGGGGAGGTGAGACAAAATGATTAAAAAATTGATTCTAAGCGTAGCTTTTAGTGGTTTGATTTATGTTTTAAGCGCTAAACCGATTGCCGCTGCGGCGACCACCGGACAATGTGTACAGTGGGTACATGAGTTAATCATTTGGTTGTTTGATCCTAATGGTGATGGTGAAAAACAGACAATGGGAAATGCCATTGCTGATGGTTTGTTTGGAAACGAGCCAAGCGTGATTGGTGTTAATACTAATGAAAACCTAGGTCCCAGCGAAGTAGAATCGGGTACTAAAGGTGGTAAGGTGGTGGCTGCCAGTTACCCAGGGCCGCGGACGGAAGATGGTGATTTTTGGACTTGGGGAATGCAAGTACGGAAGTTGTATCCATCGGTATGTAAATAATCTTGCGACTTAATTAAATAAAAACCCCCACATTCGGTGGGGGTTTTTGGTGGGAGAAGTCTACGACTGGTTTCTTGTAGGTTATAATAGTTTTATGAAAAGAGTCTTAGTGATGGGGGCGAGATGAACAAACCTTTAGTATATGTTTCGCTTTTTTCAATTTTCTGGGCTTTTAATATTTTGGCTTCACGTTATGTACTCCAACGAGGAATACACCCGTTGACTTTGTCTGCTCAATCTTTATTGTTGACGACCTTGATGCTTTTGGTGTATGTTTTTTTATTCAGACGGCAAGTAATATGGCGGTCATCTAGAAGTAGCACCAGCGGCGCAATAATTTCTGGAGTAGTTGGTGGGGGGTTGGCTGGTATAGTCTCTGCTTACGGTTTACAACTTTCCACTTCAATTAATTTTGGCTTTCTTATCAAAACGGCGACAGCATTTACGGTTTTGTTTGCGTTTCTGTTTCTTAAAGAACCGTTGTCGAGGATAAAGGTTTTTTATGTGGGAATTATTCTGGTAGGAGCATACCTTTTGTCTACCGGGGGGAAACTTATTGTTCCTCAGGTGGGAGATATTTTTATTCTTCTGGCGGCGGTAGGTTACGCCGGGGCGGCGGTGATTAACCGAAAGATTATTAAAAAAGACATTGATCCTGATGTGGTTTCTTTTTTTAGAGCGTTGATGGGATTTCTCGTGGCTGGTCCGGTAGCGTTTTTGGTGGCGGGGTCTATATTCAGTACGGTACTTCTTTTTCCAGTGCTTTTGGCGTCTTTTTTCCAGGCGCTTCTTTATGTGTATCTTAATAAGACACTGGCGGTGGCTAGTGCATCTTATATGACAATGATGTCTTCGATGGTACCGGTGATTGTGACCATTTTTGCCATGCCTCTATTTTCAGAAAGGCTGACTATTGTTCAAGCACTCGGGGCTGGTTTAATTCTTCTAGGGGGGATTGCGACTCAAAAGACAAAAATAGCCCACCATTTGTGATTGGGTAATTTTTCGATCCTAATTGGTTCTATGTTTTTCGTTGACAAGGGTGGGGTAAGAACCGTATGCTGGTAGTGGTTTAAAAAAAGCACGTGGCACATAGCGCGTAGTACGTAGAAGGAAGGTTTTGAGTATGGATCCTTTGGTAATACTTTTGACCGTGGTAGTAACAATTCTGACTGTGCTTTTAGTAATTGTGGGAGTTCAGGTGATTTTTATTTTGCGGGACGTCAGGCAGATGGTGACAAAAATGAATCAAACAGTTGATCATGTGGAGCGGGTGGCGAGTCACCTGAGTATGCCGTTTAGTCAAATGGGTGGGTTGGTGGAGGGGGTGAAGAGCGGATTTAAGATGGCCGAAGCTTTTGTTAAGTGGCTAACCGAGCGCTCCGCAAAAGACGATGATAAAGAATGACGTTTCTAACGAAGAGAAGTCACACGGTGGATTTGCGACAGGTTTATTTTTGGGAGCCTTACTGGGGACGGGAGCGCTTTTTTTCTATGGTACCAAAAAGGGAGGGAGATTGCGGAAACTTCTAAAACAGGAGTTTTCGCAATGGAGTAAAGGGGCAGATGAGGTGAGGGGTAAGCTACCCAGGGTAGTCGCAGAAGTAGCGGCTAAAGTAAAAGGGATGGTGGGGGAAGCGAGGCTCGAGACAACGTTAGGGAAAAAAGAGGTTTCTACCCAAGCAGAGCGGATGGTGACGGAAGTAGTGGATAAAGCGGATGAAGTTAAGGAAGCAATGCGGAAGGCGGTTAAAAAAACATCGGTTTTTAAGCGGTTTTTTACCCGAAAGGGTAGACCGTTGAAGGCATAAAAGTAAATAATTGAAATTTTTAAACTAATAAGGAGGTTGAATGACTGATACACAAGCCTTTTCTTACGGAGAAGTAATCCGGTTTGGTTGGGAAAAGACTAAGCAACATATTAAGTTTTTAGCGTTGGTATTATTAGGAGTTTGGGTAATACAATTTATTTTCGGGTTTTTCCAGAACCAGATAGACTTCTGGCTGGTGGATTTAATACTAGGGATCGGGGGTTGGTTGGTGAATTTGGTGGTAAGTTTGGCACTTTTGACTATAGCTCTTAAAATTACCGATGGGGGAACGCCGGGTACGGCGGATTTAACGGTTAAACTGCCACTTTTTAAGAATTACTTGGTGGGGAGCATTTACTACGGGTTGATTGTGCTCGGGGGGATGCTGTTGTTGGTGATTCCGGGTATCATTTGGGCGATTCAGTATCAGTTTTATCCCTATGCGATTGTGGATAAAGGGGCGTCGCCTAAAGAAGCGTTGGCAATGAGTAAGCAGATGACCATGGGGAGGAGATGGCGGTTGTTTTTGTTTGGTTCAATCTTGGGTCTACTTAATTTAGGTGGAGCTTTACTTTTTGGGGTGGGGCTGTTGGTGACGGTGCCTATTTCCATGATTGGGATGGCATATCTTTATCGGAAGTTGTCAGCGCGGTAGCTTTTTCCTTGGGAACGTCAGCCGTTCCTTGGTACAATAAGAGCGGATGCTGGTAGAATTACCGGATTGTTGGCTATGAAGGCGAGTGAGGTTCGGAAACGCTATATTGATTTTTTTGTGGAGCGGGGGCATCGGCAGATTCCGGCGGCGCCTTTGGTTTTGCCGGATGATCCCACTACCCTATTTACTTCGTCCGGTATGCAGCCGTTGGTTCCCTATCTTATGGGCGAGCCGTACCCTGCGGGTAAAAGATTAGTCGATTCTCAACCAAGTATCAGAACAGTAGATATAGATGAGGTGGGAGATAATCGGCACCTGACATTTTTTGAAATGTTGGGAAATTGGAGTTTAGGAGACTATTTTAAAAAAGAGCAACTAGCTTGGATTTTTGAATTTTTCACCAAAGAACTTTCACTTCCTGCGGAAAGACTTTGGGTTTCTGTTTTTGAAGGCAACAATCAGGTTCCGAAGGATCAAGAGTCGGTAGAGGTTTGGGAAAAATTGGGTATACCAGAAAAGAGAATTTGTTATTACGGAGTAGAGAAAAATTGGTGGAGTAGAAGTGGAACTCCAGTACAAATGCCGGTAGGAGAAATTGGAGGACCAGATTCGGAGGTTTTCTTTGAATTTACTCAGGTGAAACATGATTCTAGATATGGAAAAACTTGCCATCCGAACTGCGATTGTGGAAGATTTTTGGAAATTGGCAACTCAGTGTTTATGCAGTACAAAAAAGTTGGCGATAATAAATTGGAAGAACTGCCAAATAAGAACGTTGATTTTGGTGGCGGGTTGGAAAGAATAACTGCGGTAGTTAATAATACCCCGGATGTGTTTGCAACAGACTTATTTAAACCGGTGATTAAGTCCTTGGAAGAATTGTTCAAGGTTAACTATGGTGATTCCGAGGAAAATGACAGAAGCCTTAGGATAATCGCCGATCATTTAAGAGCGGCTTATATGCTGATTGCAAACGATGTTTTGTCTTCCAATAAGACTCAAGGATATGTATTAAGAAGGTTGATAAGAAGATCGGTATTGCATGTGAGACTATTAACTAAGTCAGATAGATTGGGATTACCGGTGGTAGAGTTTGGCTCTTTTGGTATTCCTATACGGCTTAAGGATACCAATGGAGTTGGTAGCATAATTCAAGAAGAGGCAGGGAAATTTGTGAAAGCACTCGGCCGGGGAATGAAAAAGCTTGAGGAAGCAGTTTCTAAAAAAGAAAAGATTACGGGGGACTTCGTTTTTGACTTATACCAAACAGATGGTTTTCCTTTGGAAATTTCTTTGGAAGTACTGGAAAGACACGGTAGAGAATTTACAGAAGAAGATAAAAAACTATTTGAGGAAGATTTCGAAAAACATAAAGAAACTTCAAGAACAACCTCGGCGGGGGTTTTTAAAGGAGGTTTAGCTGATCATTCGGCGGAAGTAATAAAGCTTCATACGGCAACGCATCTACTTTTGGCATCTTTGCGGAAAGTTTTGGGTGAACATGTCGTTCAAAAAGGGCAAAATATAACTAGGGAGCGAGCCAGGTTTGATTTTCCTAATCCAGAGAAGTTGACTGATGAACAAATTAAGAAGGTTGAAGGCATGGTCAATGAAGTTATTAAAAAGGATTTACCGGTAAATTTTAAGGTTATGGTTAAAGAAGAGGCAGAAAAAACAGGGGCAATTCATGCTTTTGGTGAAAAATATGCGGATACGGTAAAAGTTTATTACGTGGGAGAGAATTTTGATACGGCTTTTAGTAAAGAATTTTGTGGGGGGCCGCATGTGTCCTCGACAGGCAAAATCGGGGGTGTTAGAATTAAAAAGGTGGAGACAATCGGTGTCAATCTTCGCCGAATGTATGTTGTGCTTGACGGTTAATCGGTGTAATTAGCGAGAGGTCCACCAGACAATGGAGTTTAAGAATCTCTTGGGTAAGTTGAATCAGGGAGGCGAAGCAGCCAAGCAATTTTTGGCTTTGGAAATTTCGGCAGAAACAGTTAAGACGGCTGTTTGGCAAGTGGTTGACGAGAAAACTTCGATTGTGCGGACAGGTTCCATTGAAGAATGGCAAGATGATTCGGCCGAGGAGCTGGTGACGGCAGCGGATGCGTCACTGACGAAAGCGTTAGAAGGTATACCTAAGGAACCGGAGGAAGTAATTTTTGGTTTGCCGGAAAGTTGGGTTGGTAAGGAAGGGATTGCCGAGGGACGAAAGTCTTATTTGCAGACTATCGTTAAAAAACTAGGGTTGAAGCCGGTGGGTTTTGTGGTGACTACCGAAGCTTTGGCTCATTACTTGAGGACCATTGAGGGTGGTCCGCCGTCGGCAATTCTTTTGGCTCTTTCCGAGACAGAAGTAGCGGTGACGGTAGTGCGTTTGGGGACAATCGTGGGGACGCAGACGGTAGGAAGAAGTGAAGACTTGAGTAAAGACGTTGAAGAAGGTTTATCCCGTTTCGGTTCACTCGATAACAACTTGCCATCGAGAATGCTTCTTTATGACGGGACGGTGGATCTTGAAGCAGCTAAACAAGTGTTACTCTCTTATGATTGGCAGGAGCGATTGCCGTTTTTACACTTTCCTAAAATTGACGCTTTGGAGCGAGAGGTAACTATTCGGGCAGTGGCGATTGCGGGAGGAACAGAAGTAGCCAGGGCTTTGGGTTTTAGCGTGCAGGCACCGGAGATAGAAAAAGAATCAGTGGTAAGTCCGGTGGGAGCGGAGGAGGAAGAAGGGGTAGTTACGAGTGAAGGAGAAGTTGAGGAGACGGCGGCTGACTTTGGTTTTGAGGAGGTGCCGGTTCGAACAGTAGCAGAGTCTAAAGAAGATAAAGAGGCATTATCAGTGATGAAGGAAGAGGAAGAAGAGATAATAGAGGAGAGTGAGGAGGGTGAGGCAGTAGCGGAGGAAGTTACCCCTAAAAGTAAAAAAGAGTGGTTGGGGAAAATTAAGTATCTATGGGTGGTGCCTGGTCGGTTCATCCGACGTCTTAAGGTATTACGGCTTAAGATTCCTAGGGTGGGACGGTTTCCGCCAGTGTTTGGGTTTGGTCTAGGACTGTTAGTACTCTTAGTGGTTGGTACCGGAGTGGCTTACTGGTATGTGCCGAAGGCGACGGTGACGATTTACGTATCAGCCAGAACCTTGGAAAAAGAGGTAAGTTTTATGATTGATCCAGCGGTGTCGGTAGTGGATGCGGAGCAGGGAATAATTCCCGGAGAAGCAGTGGCGGTGGAAGTAGCGGGCGATAAGGAGATAGAGACGACGGGAAAGAAAGTTATCGGTGAGCGAAGCAAAGGAACGGTGACTATTTTTAACCGGACTCAGTCTTCGAAAACATTTAGTAAAGGAACTGCCTTGGTTAAAGATAGCCTCAGGTTTAGTTTAGACAGTGAGGTGACGGTGGCGTCGGCATCCACTCAAGAAAATTCGGACTTGTCCACTACGATTACTCCTGCGACTGTGGAAGCAGCGGTGACGGCGGCGGATATCGGGGAGGAAGCTAATTTGTCCGAAGGAACGCAACTGACGGTGGCTTCATTTGCTTCGAGTAGTTTTGTGGCTAGAGTTAAAACTGCCTTCAGCGGCGGTTATGCGGAAACGGTGCGGGCAGTGGCGAAAGAGGACAGGCAGGAGGTGTATGCGGCGCTAATCGAGGAGTTAAAGTTGCAAGTGGCAGATAAAGTGGGTACGGAGACCAGTAATCAAGAGGGAGTGGTGGAAGTTGCTAACGAAGAGGTAAAAGAGGAGGAATATAGTGCGGAGGTGGGCGAAGAAGCGGAGCGATTGAAGTTACAACTATCTTTAGAGTTGCCGGTTTATACCTATCGGTTTAGTGATCTAACTTTGGCGGTAGAGAGACTAGAGGGAGAAGCAATTCCCGAGAACTATCGGGTTGAGCGAGACGAGCTTACAGCCGACGTTTTGGAGGCGAGAGTGGGTGAAGATAAAAAGGTGGAGGTGCGGGCAAAGGTGGTACTTAAGTTGGTGCCAGAAATTAGTCAAACCGAAGTGGTGGAGGCGATTCGGGGAAAATATTCGACATTAACCGAGGAGTATTTTAAATCCTTGCCTAATTTTTCTAGACAAGAGACCAAATTTAATGTTTATTTGCCGTCACGGCTGAAAACTTTTCCCCGAAGACGAGAAAATATTAGCGTGGAAGTAAGGTTGACAGAGACTGATAACTAGGCGAGGATGATGCTTTATCGTTATGTTAAAGCACCGGTGGGGACGAATGGACAACCAGCACAGCCGCGCTGGCGGCGGTTGCTGCCATCGATACTGATTACTTTAGGCAGCGTGTTGTTGGCTAATGTGGCTTGGCCGTGGATTAGTCACTACTTAGTAGTCAGTCCGCAATTTAAACGGGAACCGATTCTTTCTCCCTTACCGCCTCGAGGACCGGTTACTTTTGTTTCGGCCTTGCCCTCTGAGGTAAAGGCAGAGGAAGACAGTTTGACTGAGGAGATTTTGGGCGAGACGGTGGACTATACGAAGGCACGGAGTTGGTTTCCGGGAGCGCCCTTTCCTGAAGTTAACGGTTATGAAGCAGAGAAGTATTTATTGACCATTCCAAAGCTTGGGATTGATGACGCGGAAGTAGAAGTGGGGGGAGAATCTCTCGAGCAAAGTCTGGTTCATTATCCGGGTACAGCATTGCCTGGCGGTTACGGTTCACCGGTAATTTTTGGTCATTCGATTTTACGCCAGTTTTACGCGCCTGAAAAAACAAATCCTCAACGGTATATCAGTATTTTTAGTACGATTATGACATTGGTTAGGGGTGATACGATTATTATCGATTACGATGGAATTAGGTATGAGTATCGGGTAAGAGAGAAGGTGGTAGTAAAACCAGAGGATGTCTATATTTTGCAACAGCGGTTAGACCGGAGGGAATTGAAGTTGGTGACTTGTGTTCCCGAAGGAACCTATAAAGAACGGGGGGTAGTGATCGCTGATTTAGTCAGTTTGAACTAGACGATGCGAGTACTTTTGGGAGTTGATTTCGGACTTAAGCGGGTGGGCTTGGCTTTGGCCAGAGGCGAATTAGCTGAGCCGTGGAAAGTAGTGGAGTTGAAGAAGGCAGTGGGAGAAATTGCGCGCGGGGCGGATAGAGAGGGGATAGAAGCGATAGTGGTGGGGTTGAGTGAGGGGGCAATGGCAAGAGCGACGCGAGAGTTTGCCAGAGATATTAACAAAAAGGTTGGTTTACCAGTTTTTTTCCAAGATGAGACTTTATCGAGCCAGGAGATGAAAGAGAAATTGAGGCAGTTGCCTTTAAAGAAACGCAGAGGGGCGATAGATCATTACGTGGCGGCGGCAGTATTACAGGATTTTATCGACAGCCGGTCATCGTCAAGACCGACTGGGGTAAGTCATTCTACTCTAGACGAATGAGTGAAAGCTGGTAGAATAGGTTACAAGAAGCAGGAAACAGATAAACTATGTTTAAAAATATTATTGCTCCGGTGCAGGCATGGCTTTTGTCCCGAGGACAATGTGTCGGTTGCGGGACAACGTTAACTAAGGGTGCGATATCTGGTGGCAAGAATAAAAATGAAGAGAAAGTAGTGTGTAAGTGTGGGCGGATTTTTATACGAGAGAAAACGACTGGTAAGTATCGGCGGGCATTGTTTGAAGAAGTGTAATTGACTCATTGGTTTTCCATGAAGAAGGATTCCTTCAGGTTAAAACGGGTTTGGCTTTACGGTTTGGTGGTGGCTTTGGCAGCGGTGGTTTGGGGAGGATTGTTGGCCGGGAGGTGGTTACTCGGTCCAGTGGCATCGGGAAATAAGGAAAAGGAAGCCTTTATTGTTACGCGGGGAGCGAGTGTAGACAGGATTGGGAGGGAACTCGCGACAGCTAAACTGATAAGGCAGGCGGCGGTTTTTAAGTTTTTAGTCATGGTTAGAAATCTAGGAAATAAGATACAAGCCGGGAGTTTTCAATTGTCTTCCGGAATGTCGGTCGAGGAGATAATTGGAGAGTTGACTGACGGAAGGCAGGATTTTTGGGTGACGTTACTTGAGGGTTGGCGACGGGAGGAAATGGCAGCGGCTTTATCGGAAGCGTTCACTGAGGCAGGAGGAAATTTTGACAAAGATACATTTTTGGGGCTAACTGAAAGCAAGGAGGGGCAGTTATTCCCTGACACCTATTTGTTGCCAGTTCAGGCAGATGAGGAGACAGTGGTGTCGATACTCACCAAGACGTTTGATGAGCGAGTACGGCAAGGGTTAGCGGTCGAAATCAGTCAAAGCGGGCGGACATTAATCGAGATTATTACGATGGCTTCTTTGGTGGAGCGAGAAGCGGCTGACGAGGCTGATCGATCGGTGGTAGCGGGTATTTTGTGGAAACGACTTGACCAAGGGTGGTCGCTAGATGTTGATGCTTCGTTGCAGTATGCCAAGGGTTATGACGCTACCGAAAAGACGTGGTGGAAGCCGCCGACTGCAGCTGACAAGACGATAGTTTCTCCTTATAACACCTACACGAAAGTAGGGTTACCTCCTGCTCCTATTTGTTCACCGTCTTTATCAAGCATTAAAGCAACGTTACAGCCTAAAGCAAGCGACTATTGGTTTTATTTGACTGACAATCAAGGAGTTACGCATTACGCGATGACGATTGAAGAACAAATGGCTAATATTCAAAAGTATTTACGATGAAGTTACGGGGCTTGACAAGATGAGAAGGGGTTGGTAGGATACGTTTACCGTCTGAAAGGATAGGCGTAATTTTTTACGTCTATTTTTGGTTTTTGGTTCGATAATACTAGCTACCCGATGCTGAAGTTAATGACCGAGGGTATGCTGACAGTTTGGCGATTAGGCGTTACTAGATGTCGGTAATCTAGCGATTAAAAGCAATAAGCTGGTGGGGCGGTTTGATAGTTTTCTTATACTAACATCAATAAATTTACGGGCAAGGACTTGCCTGGTATTGGTGGTGGAGAACGTTTATGGTGAATGGTAAACGATTATACTGGGGTAAAACGAAGTTACCTTTACCGAAACTGGATTTGGTAGCAGTGCAACTAGAGTCGTATCAATCTTTTTTGGTTAAAGGCATTAGAGAGGCATTTGACGAGATTAACCCCATTGAGGATTTTACTGGTAAAAATTGGCAATTAGAGTTTGGGGCGTATCGTTTTGGCAAACCCAAGTATTCTCCGACGCAGGCAAAGGAAAAAGGAGTGTCGTATGAAATGCCTCTTAAAGTTCAGGCAAAGTTGACGAACAAACAAACTGGTAAGAGTACGACACAGGAGGTATTTCTAGGGGAAATACCCCAAATGACAACCATTGGGACCTTTATTATTAACGGGATTGAGCGGGCAGTAGTTAATCAGCTGGTTCGGTCAGCTGGGGTGTTCTATTCGGGTCAGATAGACCGGGCGACGGGGAGGATGCTATATCAGGCAGAACTGAGGCCGAATCGGGGATCCTGGTTAGAGCTGCTTATTAATCGGAATGATGTTATTTCAGTAAAAATAGACCGGCATCGGAAAATAGTGGCAACAACTCTACTTAGGGCAATAGGATTGGCGACGGATGAAGAAATTCTACAGGTCTTTGCCGATACTAATACTGATAAAGAGCATGACTATATTGAGGCAACGCTTTTAAAAGATACGACTAAAACTAGAGAAGAGGCGTTGGTGGAGATTTACCAGAAGATGCGGCCAGGAGAACCGACAGTGTTGGATAATGCACGGGAATTGCTGTTTCAATTGTTTTTTGATATTAGGCGTTATGATTTGGGTAAGGTTGGTAGGTACAAACTAAACCGGCGATTAGGGCTTAGCGTTGAAAATGTTAGGAAGAATTATGTGCTGACGGTAGAAGATATCGTAGCAGCGATTAAGTATCTAATCGGGCTTCAAAATGGTAGGGGCAAAGTTGATGATATTGACCATTTAAGTAACCGACGAGTTCGTAGCGTCGGAGAGTTAGTCGGGACGACGGCTTTTCGAGTGGGGCTTTTAAGATTAGAACGGTCGATACGAGAGAAGATGTCTTTAACTAAAACGGAGGAGTTGATTACTCCGAGTATGTTGGTGAATGCCAGACCGGTGATTGCGACTATCTCGGAGTTTTTTAGGAGGAATCGGTTGTCGACAATTCTTGATCAAACGAATCCGTTGTCTGAGATTGACAATTTACGGCGGTTGTCGGTAATGGGGACGGGAGGAGTAACACGAGAGCGAGCAAGCTTTTCGATGCGAGACATCAACAGTAGTCAGTATGCTCGGATTTGCCCGGTGCGTTCACCTGAGGGACCAAACATTGGTCTCGTAACCTATATGGCATTGTATACGCGCGTCAATGATTACGGTTTCTTGGAGGCGCCATACCGAAAGGTAGAGAAAGTGACCCGGGGAGGGAAAATGAAGATGCGAGTTACAGATGAGGTGGTTTATTTTGCGGCAGATGAGGAAGAAGAGCACTATATTACTCATGCGGAAATTCCTACAGACGAGAACGGTTATATTCAGGCGGAGTGGGTACCACTTCGTTACCGGGGAGATTTTTTGGAAGCGTCGGTTACCCAAGTGGAGTATGTAGATGTCGTTTCCCGACAAGTGGTGGGGACGAGCGCCTCACTAATTCCTTTTATCAGTCACGATGAGGCAAATCGGGCTTTAATGGGTACGCACATGCAGTGTCAAGCGGTACCGCTATTGAAGCCGCAAGCTCCGATTGTGGGGACAGGTATGGAACAAGCAGTAGCACAGGCGATGGAGCGGGTGATTAACGTTCGGCATGGAGGGACAGTGGAGTATGTGGATGGTAGGAAAGTGGTAGTTAAGGTGAATGAGAAGGAAACTGGCGATTTAAAAAGCGATCCGGTCGATAGGGAATTTGTGAGAGTGGAGGGGAAGAGAGAGATTTATCGGATTAATAAGTTTATGCGTTCAGCTCAATCGACCTGTTATTCACAACGGCCAGTGGTGGCAGTCGGTGACAAAGTGAAGAAGGACCAGCTTATTATCGATGGGCCTGCAGCGGATAAGGGAGAATTGGCCTTAGGGCAAAATATGGTGATTTCCTATATGTCGTTTGATGGTTTAGGTTACGAGGACGCGGTGATTATATCTGATCGATTGGTGAAGAATGATGCGCTGACATCAATTCATATTAATGAATATGAGACCCAGGTGATGGATACAAAGCTTGGGGTAGAAGAGTTGACTAGGGATATACCGAATGTGGGTGAGACTGACTTACGGAATTTGGCTGAGGATGGAATTGTGGTGATTGGAAGTCAAGTCGGGCCAAATGATATTTTGGTGGGTAAGATTGCTCCCAAGGGAGAAACGGAGTTGACGGCGGAGGAAAGACTGTTACGAGCTATTTTTGGAGAGAAAGCACGGGAAGTACGGGATACCAGTCTAAGGATGCCGCATGGTGAGTGGGGAACGGTGATTGATGTAAAGATTTTGGATCGAGAAGAAGGTGATGAGCTTGACCCTGGTGTCAATAAGAAAGTGGTGATTCGAGTAGCTCAAATCCGGAAAGTGACGGTAGGTGATAAATTGGCGGGACGGCATGGAAATAAAGGGGTGATTAGTCGGATTGTATCTGAATCAGATATGCCTTATTTGGCGGACGGAACACCAGTTGATGTGATTATTTCTCCTTTATCAGTCTTGGCTCGAATGAATTTGGGACAACTGTTGGAGGCACATTTGGGTTGGGCAGCGAGCAAACTCAACTATAGAGTGGCTTTGCCGGTATTTGAGGAGATTTCTGAGGATGTGATCGTGAAAGAATTGAAACGGTCGGGGTTGCCGATTGATGGTAAGGCGCAACTCTATGACGGGCGAACAGGAGAAGCTTATGTTGAGCGGACGGTGGTGGGGATTGCGTACATTTTGAAACTTATCCATATGGTGGAGGATAAGACGCATGCGCGTTCGACCGGTCCGTATTCGTTGGTAACTCAACAACCTTTGGGTGGTAAGGCGCAGATGGGCGGTCAACGACTAGGAGAAATGGAAGTATGGGCGTTAGAAGCGCATAAGGCAGCGTATACCCTACAGGAAATGTTGACGATTAAGTCTGACGATGTGGTGGGTCGGGCAAAAGCATTTGAGGCGATTGTTAAGGGAACGGAAATTCCGAGCAGTACGGTACCGGAGTCTTTTAAGGTGTTGATGAAAGAGCTTAACAGTCTGGCGCTTAACGTAGTGCCGACTCAGGCGGTGGTGGCAGATGTGGTAGAAACGGCCGAGGTTGATGAAGGAGCAGGAGGAGGACAAACCCAAGTGACGGTCAGTGATGACAGTTCGCAGCCAGGCGACGACAAGAGTCAGACTAGTGGCTCCGTGAGCGATACGAGTGAGGAGAAGAAGTCGGCTGGCGGCGGCGATGGAGATGACAAAAAAATTGAGAAAAAGGATGGGTCTAAAGGGAAAGTAGAAAAGGAAGGGAAATAAGAAGATGAAAAATATAGTTGATTTTGCGGGAATACAAATAAAATTGGCTTCACCTGATGATATTCGATCCTGGGCGCATGGGGAAGTGACTAAACCAGAGACGATTAATTACCGGACTTTGAAACCGGAAAAAGATGGGTTGTTTTGTGAGAGGATCTTCGGACCGACTAAAGATTGGGAGTGTTACTGTGGTAAGTATAAGCGGATTCGGTACCGGGGAATTATTTGCGATAAATGTGGGGTGGAAGTGACTCAAAGCCGGGTTCGGCGCGAACGAATGGGAATGATTAATTTAGCCAGTCCGGTGGCGCATGTGTGGTTTTTTAAGGGGGCGCCGTCGAAATTGTCGTTAATCCTTGATATTTCTCCTCGGAATTTGGCTAATATTATTTACTTTGCTCAATATGTGGTATTGGGAGTGGATGCAGACAAGCGAGAAGAGATTTTAAAGCAGTTGATACAAGATTTAACGGCTAAGCAAGAAGCGTTGAGAGATCAAGTAAAGAAGGAAGTGATAGCTGAGAAAGAACGGTTGAAAGCAGCGATGAAGGATATTAAAAAAACTCTTACTCATAAAGAACAGCAGGATTTGAAGATTGAGGAGGTAATGATTAAGAGTAAACAGACGATTCAAACGTTGAAAGATAATCTGGAGACGGAATTAGGTAACGCCGAAGCGGTATTTAAGGCTGTGGCGGATATGGTAAAGCGACTTAAAGTGAAGTCGATCCTGACCGAGGACGAATATTTAAAACTCGTTGATTACAAAGCAGCAGCGCATGTGAGGGTAGGGATGGGAACGGAGGCAATCCTGGAACTATTGCAGAAAATTGATGTGGAGCAGTTGGCAGCCAAATTACGAGAAAAGAGTCAGACGACGAGCGGGGCTCAACATATTAAGGCTACGAAACGTTTGCGGGTGGTAGAGGGAATGAAGCGGGCAGGGGTCAAACCGGAATGGATAATCCTTAAGGTATTGCCGGTAATTCCACCAGATCTTAGACCGATGGTGCAGCTGTCGGGGGGAAGGTTTGCCTCATCTGATCTTAATGATTTGTATCGAAGAGTGATAAATAGAAATAACCGTTTAAAGCATCTTATAGAACTGGGTGCGCCCGAGATAATTTTACGAAACGAAAAACGGATGTTGCAGGAGGCAGTTGATTCTTTGATTGATGCCAGTCAGTCCCGAACGACGACCCGGCGGAGAGCTAGGGAACTAAGATCGCTTTCAGAAATGCTTCGGGGGAAACAAGGACGTTTCCGTCAGAATCTTTTAGGCAAACGCGTCGATTATTCGGGGCGGTCGGTAATAGTGGTTGGGCCGGATCTTCAGCTCAACCAGTGTGGTTTACCGAAGGAAATGGCTTTGGAGATGTTTAAGCCATATGTGTTGCGGGAACTCATTAAATTGGGAGTGGCTCCGAATGTAAAGTCGGCCAAACATGTCATTGAAAGTCAAGCTCCGGAAGTATACGATATTTTGGAGAAGATTACTCGGAATCACCCGGTGTTACTTAACCGGGCACCGACGCTACATAAGTTGGGCATCCAGGCCTTTTATCCAATACTTATCGAAGGCAATGCTATCTCAATACATCCGTGTGTGTGTGCCGGCTACAACGCTGATTTCGACGGTGACCAAATGGCGGTTCACCTACCTTTGGGGCAAGAAGCAATTCGGGAGGCTGGGGAACTAATGGTGTCGCAACATAATCTTTTGAAACCAGCTGATGGTTCCCCTATTACTATACCCAATAAGGACATGGCTTTAGGCTGTTACTTCTTAACTGGTATTGATCGAGAGCTAGCGGCCGTGCCGACGTTATTTGTTGATACCTTTGCGGTAGAGCAAGCCTATCAGAATGGAGCGATTCAGCTACGACAAGTGATTAAGGTACGGATGAAAGAGCCAGGTAGTAGGAAGGTGGCAACTGTCGAGACAACGACCGGACGAATAATTTTTAACAAGGTATTGCCAGCACAATTACCGTTTTTAAATCAGAGAGTTACAGCTGGGGTGATAAAAGACTTAATTCGGCAGGCAATCCAGGTGATTTCGAGTGAAGAAGTGGCTAGACTTATCGATGAGATAAAGGATTTAGGTTTTTGGGCAGCAACGATATCGGGTCTATCGGTATCGGTGTTTGATAACGAGATGATTGCGGAAAAGGGAGAGTTGATAGAGGAGGCAAACAAGCGGGCGGAAGCGATTCAACAGAACTATCAACAAGGTCTAATCACGGTGGAGGAGAAACGGCGGTTAACTAATGATGTATGGATGGATACTACCGATCAAATTGCTGATGAAACCTGGAGGAATTTTGATGAGAAAAATGCGGTGAGAATTATTATTGATTCGGGGGGGACGAGGGCGAGTAAAGATCAAGTGAAACAGTTGGCAGCGATGCGGGGATTGGTGGTAGATCCTCTGGGAAAAATTGTAGAGTTGCCTACCAAAAGTAACTTTCGGGAAGGATTGTCAATCTTTGAGTACGTTACTTCCACTCGAGGGTCACGGAAAGGTTTAACTGATTCGGCTTTAAAGACCGCAGATGCTGGATATTTGACACGGCGGTTAGTGGACGTGGCGCACGAAGCGATTATTAGATCAGAAGATTGTAAGACGACAGAGGGAATTGAGATAAACCGGGGTGAGGAACGTCAACAGGTGTTTGAAGCTCGGATTATCGGCAGAATTTTGGCCAAACGAGTGATGCGTCCTAAGTCGAAACGTATGTTGGCTGATAAAGGAGCAATGATTGATGATGATTTAGCCACCCGGATTAAACGGGCGAATGTATCTTCGGTGGTGGTACGGTCACCATTAAGTTGTCAAGCCAGATATGGATTATGTGCGCATTGTTATGGTTGGGATTTTTCGACTAAGAAAATTGTGGAGATAGGGACGCCAGTCGGAGTAATAGCAGCTCAGAGTATTGGTGAACCGGGTACCCAGTTGACGATGCGGGTTAAACACGCTGGAGGAATTGTGGGATTGGATGTGACACAAGGTTTACCCCGGGTTGAAGAACTATTTGAGGCTCGGCAACCGAAGAATTTGGCCCCGATGGCTGAAGTTGACGGCAGGGTTAAGGTAGAAGAAGCAGAAGCGGGGTATCTTATTACCATCACTCCGACGAGTAAATCACAAGAGCCGAAGTCCTACATAGTGCCGTTGACTAGCGTATCTAAAGTTAAGACGGGTGATTTAGTGGCGATTGGAACACAGTTATCTGCGGGATTGCTTGACGTCAAGCAAATTCTAAAAACACGAGGACTGAGCTCGGCTCAGGCGTATTTACTGGATGAAATTCAGAAAGTGTATGAGTCTCAAGGTATTCCGATTAACGACAGGCATTTCGAGGTAATTATTCGTAAGATGAGCGATAAGGTAAAAATTGACTCATCTGGTGATACGATTCTCATCCCGGGAGAAATTGTTGATCGCTCGCGCTTCGATGAGGAAAATTCCCGGATTTTGGCAGAGGGAGGAGAACCGGCAACAGCTCAAGTGGTAATGTTGGGAATTAGTAGAGCTAGCTTGCATACGGAGTCGTGGTTGTCGGCAGCATCGTTCCAGGAGACGACCAATGTTTTGACTGACACCTGTCTTTTAGGCAAGGAAGATAGGTTATTTGGACTAAAAGAAAACGTGATTATCGGCCGGTTGATTCCGACTTCGCCCGACCGGGCGCAGTTGTTAACTTAGGAATATTAGGGGAGTTTACTGGGTTAAAGAGTTGGGGTAGAATTGGTCGCAACTTAGTTAAGGAGTTTAATGCCAACCATTAATCAATTGGTACGTAAAGGCAGGAAGCGGAAACCAAGAAAGATAAAGGCGACTGCCTTTAGAAGAAGCTACAACGTGAAGAGTCGGCAGATGATACCGACATTTAACCCGCAAAAGCGGGGAGTGTGTGTGGTGGTAAAGACGATGACGCCTAAGAAGCCTAATTCCGCCCTACGAAAGGTGGCGCGGGTGCGGTTGTCCAATAAGCAAGAAGTAACCGCCTATATCCCGGGTGAAGGCCATAATTTAGCAGAGCACTCAATTGTTTTGGTACGGGCAGGAAGGGTAAAAGACTTACCGGGAGTCAAATTTCATATTATTCGGAATAAGTATGATACGGCCGGGGTCGAAGGACGCAAAAAAGCTAGAAGTAAGTATGGAGCGAGAAGGGGAGGGCAGGCAGCGGTAGTAGCAGCTGTTCCGGCGGCAACGAGCGAGTAGAAGCTATGCGAGTAAGAAAGGTACGACGACAACGACAGGCTAAGCCAGATTACTTCTTCGGTAGTATGGTGGTGACGAAACTAATTAACCGGGTGATGCGGCAGGGAAAAAAGTCGGTAGCGGAGAAGCATATTTATAAGGCTTTTGAGTTGATTAAGGAAAAAACTAAGCAGAATCCGGTGGAGGTATTAGAGCGGGCTCTAGCTAATATTGCCCCGCAAATGGAAGTGCGGTCTCGAA
>MHDE01000015.1:35097-39202 GCA_001803465.1 Microgenomates group bacterium RIFCSPHIGHO2_01_FULL_45_11
GAGTAGCTTGTCTATTCGTTGGCTCATTCAGGAGGCCAACAAGCGGCCGAATAAGGATTATCATACCTTTGCCGATAAATTGGCGGCAGAAATTATGGCGGCGGCTAACAATGAGGGTGGGGCAATTACCCGGAAGATAACGGCGCACAAGATGGCCGATGCCAACAAGGCCTTTGCGCACTTTCGGTGGTAGGTTTATTTGTACACTCCTTGTCGGTGTTCAATGGCGAGAATTTCGATGGTTTTGGTTTTAGTGTCAAAAGCGTAGAGGATACGATAGTCGCCGACTCTATATTTGTGATACTTGGCTAGTTTGCCTTTCAATTTAAACCCGAGGCTAGGGTCTTGGTTTAACTTATCGAGTGCAGTAAGGAGACGGTTTTGGACGGGGAGGGGAATTTTATTTAGATGTTTTTCGACGCTGCGGGGAATTCGAACCAGGTAGGAAGCCATTTTTAAATGAGATTTTTCTTGTTTTTGAGAGTGGTGAGGGTGGTAAACTTGCCTGTCTTTATGTCTTTTTCAGATTGCTTGATGGTTTTGATAGAGTTTTCAAGCGAGTAAATAGTTTCTTCAAGAATATCGAGGTAGTCGCTGGAAACCAAGGTGGCTTTAATCCGGCCTTTTTTAGTGAGGTCGATGCGGAGGTAATCGCGATCAACCCGGTCGACGAGTTCTAAAAGACGACTGCGAGCTTCGGTAACAGAAAGTGTTTGGGTCATACTCTAACTGTACATTTTTATGTACATAATGTCAAGGTTTTCTATATAACCTTTGGTATGCTTTAACCCTGTTTATTGGACTATACTTGATTAAAGAAATATTTTCGGTGAGAATTTGCTAATGTAACAAAAGCGATAAAAAAATTAACCCTTGTTGTAAAGACGGACTCATAAATTGGGTAAGCTCTTCCATGTTGTTGGCCATACCATGAGAAACAAATCTTACAAATTCATTCGAGGTGACTACTGTTAAGCCTATCTGTGTTCCCAAGGCCAGACCAACCGTTGAGTCAACTACTGTAAAACCGCTAATACCAAGTTTGTCCATTAAATAATCCACCCCAGCCAAAAATGAGTTTTCTTGGTCGGGTGGGTGAGTGTTTTCAAGATGGTTTTCCATAATATTCAACCCTTTAAAATGATTGTAAGATGATTACCACATATTATACTAAGAAATTATAGGAGAGGTATGGAGAATCCGAATCATGAAAAATTAATCGTTTTATACGTTTACCAGATCATTGTGGTTGCGACAGTGCAAACGGTTGTGAATTTTAATAAACAGGAGGATATTGAAAGCCTGGTTGAAGGGGTCAAAAAAATAATAGGACGATTAAATGACAGTGAAATGATTTTCTTGAAAAAACAAATATCAGACTCAGTTAAAGAACTGGAGAAAAAACTAGCTGTAAAAATTGACGAAAAATTGATTGATAAAATTGTTGGTTAGGTTGAATTGTAAACGTATCCTTAACGGCTCGTGCTAGTTGATGAAGGATGCTGGGGAAGTTCTCGACAAAGATGGCGAAATTGTGTAGAATATAGTTATTCAGTTTTTACCGGTTTTCTCAAGAAGCAGACTGCTTCGTGATTGAAGCAGTTTTTTGTGGTTCTCGACAATGAGCAATGAGCAGAAAGCAATGAGTAATGAAAGGGAATAGTTAGTTATATATGGCGGGAGAAAAGAAGGTAACACTAGACAGAAACATACCGCTTGACCGAATCCGTAACATCGGCATTATTGCCCATATTGATGCGGGGAAAACTACGACGACTGAGCGGATTCTCTACTATACGGGTAAGACGTATAAACTTGGCGATATTGATGAGGGGACGACGCAAATGGATTGGATGGCGCAGGAGAAAGAACGGGGGATTACGATTGTGTCGGCAGCGACGACCACTTTTTGGACGCCGGTTTTTGAGGGAGTTTTGCCGCCAGAGCTATTTCGGATAAATATTATCGATACACCCGGGCACGTGGATTTTACGGCGGAGGTAGAGCGGTCACTTAGAGTGTTGGATGGAGGTATTACCGTCCTAGATGCGGAAGAGGGAGTGCAGTCACAATCAGAGACGGTGTGGCACCAGGCGGATAAGTATAAGGTTCCCCGGTTATGTTTTGTTAATAAGATGGACAAGTTAGGAGCAAATTTTCTCAGAACGGTCGATGATATTGCCGAAAAGTTGGGAGCGACGCCGGCGATAATGACTTTACCGATTGGACAAGAGTCAAGCTTTAAAGGGGTGGTATTACTCCTTGATGAGAAAGCGATTATTTGGGAGGGAGACGAGACGGGAGCCAAGTATCGGATGGAGGAGGTGCCGGCGGATATGGCTGGCGAGGTGACGAAGTACCGGGAAAAATTGATTGAGGCGATTGCGGGAACTAGCGACAAGTTGACAGAAAAGTTTCTTAAAGGAGAGTCAATATCGGTTAACGAACTTAAACAAGCTTTGCGAGAAGCAACTATTGCTTATAAATTGGTACCGGTGTTTTGTGGGTCGTCGCTTAGGAATAAGGGAGTACAACCGCTTCTTGATGCGGTGGTGGAGTATTTACCGTCACCTTTAGATGTGATTGAGATTTTTGGGATGAATCCGCGCAGTCAGGAAGAAGAGTTGCGGAAATTGGTACCAGAAGAGAAGTTTTCAGCCTTAGCGTTTAAAGTGCAGACAGATCCTCATGTAGGACGATTGACATATCTTAGGATTTATTCGGGTAAGCTGGAGGCGGGTTCTTATGTTTTGAATGTTGGTAAGCGGGAGAAGGAACGGATTGGCCGTTTACTTCTTATGCATGCTAATCAGCGAGAGGATATTGCGTCGGCTTCGGCCGGAGAAATTGTGGCGGCGGTAGGACTTAAAAAGACGGCCACAGGTGACACTCTGACGTTTGAGAGCGACCCGATTCTCTACGAGGGAATCGAATTTACCGAGCCGGTCATATCGCTTGCGATTGAACCGAAGACTAAGGCCGATCAGGAAAAAATGGGATTAGCGCTGAATAAGCTTTTGGAAGAAGATCCGACTCTTCGGGTGAAGGTTAATCCTGATACGGGTCAGACGATTCTTTCGGGCATGGGAGAACTTCATTTGGAGATTGTGGTGGATCGGATGAAGCGGGAATTTGGGGTAGTGGCAAACGTCGGAAATCCGCAAGTAGCCTATAAAGAGACGGTGACCGGGGTAGCGACAGCTGAAGGTAAGTACATTCGTCAGACCGGGGGTCGGGGTCAGTATGGGCACTGTTATTTGCGGGTGGAACCAAAGAATCGGGGAGAAGGTTATGAATTTAAAAATGAAATTAAGGGAGGAGCGATTCCCAGGGAATTCATTCCGGCCATTGAAAAAGGAGTTAAAGAAGCGATGGAAAACGGCGTGTTGGCTGGTTACCCGTTGGTGGATGTAGCGGCGGCAGTCTATGACGGTTCGTACCATGAAGTGGACTCGTCGGAAATTGCCTTTAAGATAGCGGGGTCGATAGCGCTTCAGGCGGCGGTGAAACAAGCGAAACCGGTGTTACTAGAACCGATCATGAAAGTGGAGGTTACTACCCCCGAGGAGTTTATGGGGGAAGTGATTGGAGATCTGTCTAGTAAGCGAGCTCAGATTTTGGGAACGGCGAGTCGAGGTACGGCGCGGATAATTACGGCGTTGGTTCCCTTGGCAGAGCTTACCAGATATGCTACAATACTGCGCAGCATGACCCAGGGCAGGGCCAGCTATTACATGGAACCTTCCCATTATCAGGAGGTGCCGGGTAATATTGCGGCCTTAATCATCGAAAAACAGAAGCCAGAGTCAGCAGTGAGTTAAGTTACTAAATTATTTAAAAAGGAGAGGTATGGCAGATAAATATCAACGCACTAAACCCCATATTAATGTTGGGACGATTGGTCATGTGGATCATGGTAAGACAACTTTAACAGCGGCAATTACGACGACGTTAAACGCTAAAGGATTAGCCTCAAAAGCTTATAAGTTTGAAGATATTGATAATGCTCCGGAGGAAAAGGAACGAGGAGTGACGATTAATATTTCTCATGTGGAATACGAGACCGAGAAGCGTCATTACGCTCACATCGACGCGCCGGGTCATA
>MHDE01000015.1:39215-51446 GCA_001803465.1 Microgenomates group bacterium RIFCSPHIGHO2_01_FULL_45_11
AGATGGTCCTATGCCGCAAACCCGAGAGCACATTCTTTTGGCCCGCCAGGTAAACGTGCCTAAACTGGTGGTGGCTCTTAATAAAGTGGATGCGGTAGATGATCCGGAGCTACTGGACTTGGTGGAGATGGAGATTCGGGAACTACTGACAAAGTATGAGTATCCGGGAGACGAAATTCCTATAGTTCGGGTGTCGGCTCTGAAGGCTTTGGAGGGTGATAGTAAAGCACAAGAGCAGATAATGGAGCTTATTAACAAAGTGGATGAGTATATTCCGGTACCTCAAAGACCTTTAGACAAACCGTTTCTAATGCCGGTAGAAGATGTGTTTTCGATAACCGGTCGGGGGACGGTGGCGACGGGAAGAATTGAGCGAGGGGTGGTTAAAGTCAACGAGGAAGTGGAGATTATTGGCCTTAAAGACACCAAGAAATCGGTGGTGACCGGGGTAGAAATGTTTCGGAAAACCTTGGACGAGGGTCAGGCTGGCGATAACGTAGGAATTCTGTTACGGGGAGTGGAGAAGGATCAGGTGGAGCGGGGGCAGGTGCTGGCTAAGCCAGGGTCGGTTAAAGCTCATACCGAGTTTGAAGCCGAAGTGTACATTTTGACTAAGGAGGAGGGAGGTCGACACAAGCCATTTTTTAGCGGTTATCGACCTCAGTTTTATATCCGGACAACTGATGTGACCGGCGAAGTGAAATTACCCGAAGGAGTAGAGATGGTAATGCCTGGTGATAGCGCTAAAATGAGCGTTAAGCTTATCCAACCGGTGGCGATGGAAGAGGGACTCCGGTTCGCTATTCGTGAAGGGGGTCTGACTATTGGTGCCGGTGTCATTACTAAGATAATTTCATAAAAAAAGCGGGTAGGGATACTACCCGTTTTATTAAGTGGGCACGTTGAAAGACTATGGCTTCTCAAGCGAGAATTAGAGTCAGACTGAAGAGCTTTGACCACAGGGTTATTGATGAGGCCGCTCAGAAAATTGTGGATACGGCGATTAATACGGGAGCGCAAGTGGTGGGGCCGGTACCGCTGCCTAATGAGAGAAAACGATTTACGGTGACGACTTCTCCACATGCGGATAAAGATGCGCGGGAACATTTTCAGATTCTGACTCACAAACGGTTAGTGGAAATTGTTAAACCCACTAGTAAAACCATTGATTCGTTGATGCATCTTGAGTTGCCGTCGGGAGTGGGAATTGAGATTAAAATGTAAAGAGTAGTCGGGTATACAGAGGAGGAAGTTTGGCTTTAGTATTTGGAAATTGAGCCAACCGCAGATAGGGATACGAAGGAACGATCGTATGCCGATCGTTTTTTTGTTTAAACCCGGTGTTCAAAAGAGTATTTTGCGAAGAAGATATGCTGACAGCATTTATGGCTATCAAAAAAGGCATGACTCAAACTTGGGATTACCAGGGGAGACGGTTAGTGGTCACCGAACTGTCGGCACGACCGATGGTGGTGACGAGGCTTAAGACTTCAGAAAAGGACGGTTATCAAGCGGTGCAACTAGGATTCGGAGAACAAAAGGCGAAACGGATGAAGAAGTCGTTTAAGGGGCAGCTTAAGAAAGTGACGGCGACGATGTTGCCACGGCGTTTTTTTGAGATTAAAGTGACAGAACCGGTAACGGCGGAGGAGGGACATTTAGTTAGCGTCAATGAGGTTCTAGCTGTTGGAGACGTGGTGGCGGTAACAGGAATGACTAAGGGACGAGGCTTTGCGGGAGTAATCAAACGGTGGGGTTTTGCCGGTGGACCTAAGACCCATGGTCAGTCTGACAGACATAGGGCAGCCGGCGCAA
The DNA here is from genome assembly GCA_001803465.1 of Microgenomates group bacterium RIFCSPHIGHO2_01_FULL_45_11. Taxonomy (GTDB): domain Bacteria; phylum Patescibacteriota; class Microgenomatia; order UBA1400; family 2-01-FULL-45-11; genus 2-01-FULL-45-11. The sequence goes on from MHDE01000015.1 coordinate 41,031, forward strand.
TCGGGCAAGGAACAAGCCCGGGTAGAGTTCATAAAGGTAAAAAAATGGCCGGCCACTATGGGGTAGAGCAAAAGACGGTTAAGAATCTAATGGTGGTTAGGATGGATGAGGTTAACCAGCGGTTGTGGGTAAGTGGTCCAGTGCCGGGAAGCACTAATAGTTGGGTGAAACTGACCAAACTGGGAAAGAGAGAGTTTGGGGGGTTATGGAAGGAACAAGAGAGTGATGAAACGGGTGTGAAGAAGGGTGATGTAGCTAAACTTGGGAAAGAGACGGAAGAGACTAACGAAAAGAGTACGGAATAATTATGCAAGTTGATGTGGTCAATATGAGCGGACAGAAAGTATCAAGCCTGACTTTGCCAGGTGAGATTTTTGACCGAAAAGTGTCGCCAAGTCTCATGGCCCAAGCCGTGAGGGTGTATACGGAACATCTTCATCGAGGAACGAGAAAAACTAAGCATCGGGGTGAAGTGGCGCGGACAACCGCTAAAGTGTGGCGGCAAAAAGGAACGGGGCGGGCACGTCACGGTTCTAGAAAAGCACCTATTTTTGTGGGTGGTGGGATTGCTCACGGTCCCCGGGGGGTGACGGCAGCATCTTTAAAGCTAACCAAGAAGATGCGCCGTTTAGCTTTGTTTGGGGCATTGACTGATAAAGTGAGTGAGCGGGCAATGATAGCGGTAAATGACTTAACACGTCTATTGCCAAAGACACGGGAAGCCTACACTTTCTTACAAAAAGTAGGGGTGGAGATGCCGACAAAAAGAGTACTGTTAGTGGTAGATAAACCTTATGAAAATGTGGGATTGGCAGTCAGAAACTTGGCTAATGTTTCTTTGGCTCAGGCCCGCCAACTGGATTTTTACCAGGTGTTGATGGCTTGGAAAGTGATGATGACTCCGGCAAGTGTAGAGGTGCTCAAAGAAACATTTTTGCCAGGTAAAAAGAGGGAAGGGCAAGAGAAAAAAGTAGGAGTAGAGCAAGTAGATTCAGCTTTGGTTACAAAGTTTACCAAAGCTTCAAGGGTCAAAATAACCACCGGAGGCCAGTCGCGCCAAGGGACTGGCGAAAAGGGAAAGATGGCTATCGGTAAAAAAATATCCGATAGGAAGGTGAAGGCCTTAAGACGAAGTAGTGAGAAATCATCGAGGAAACAGAGGTTGGTAACCAGTCAGATTAAGAAGGAAATTGTAAGGAAGGCAAAAGTGAGGGTGGGAGTGAAAGTCGGGAGAAGGAAATGAAGTTGGCGGTAATACTCAAGCGAGCAATTTTGACCGAACGGTCGGTTAGAGCCACACCAGCTGGCGTGTATACGTTCGAGGTGGATCCGGCAGCGACGAAAGGAGAGATTGGGGCGGCGGTGGAACGACTGTTTAAAGTAAAGGTTGTCAGGGTGCGGACGGCGATGTTAGAGGGTAAAACAAAGAGAGTGGGGAGGTTAAAGCGAGAGATAACTGGGTCCCGTCGGAAAAAGGCAAGTGTAAGATTAGCTCCCGGGCAGACAATAGCGTTGTTTCAGACCGAAGGGGAGGGAAAGGTATGAGTTTAGTAATAGTAAGGCCGACAACTCCAGGTCGACGTCATCGAAGTGTGGTCCACTTTGGTAAACGAGAGCTGGCCGAGGGAAGGTTTAAGCGATTACTTAAGGGAGTAACCAAGCGGAGCGGGAGGAATAGTCAGGGTCGGGTGACAGTACGTCATAGGGGCGGGGGTCATAAACGCCGAATACGAATGATTGATTTTCGTAGAAAAAAACTCAATGTTAATGGAAGAGTAGTAGCGTTAAGTTATGACCCGAATCGTTCAGCACTTTTGGCTTTGATTGTTTATGAGGATGGTGACAAACGGTATATTTTAGCTCCAGAGGGTTTGAAGGTCGGCGAGACAGTGGTAGCCGGAGAAGAGGTAGAAGCACGTGTTGGCAATGCCTTGCCACTCAAGAATATCCCGATTGGAATGCCGATTCATAATCTAGAGTTAGTTCCCGGTAAAGGAGGACAGTTGGTTCGGGGGGCGGGAACAGCAGCCACAATTCAAGCAAAGGAAGGCGGGTTTGCGTCTATAATTCTTCCCAGTAAAGAGGTGAGGTTACTGCCGGAAGCAGCGTATGCGACTATCGGCCAACTGACCAATGCAGAACATAAGAATATTCAAGTGGGAAAAGCAGGGAGAAAACGTTACTTGGGAATTCGGCCGAGTGTTAGAGGAGTAGCGATGCATCCGGCAGCCCATCCTCATGGAGGCGGTGAAGGTCGATCGGGTATTGGTATGCCGGGACCTAAAACACCTTGGGGTAAACCAGCGCTGGGGAAGAGAACTAGACGGAGAGGGAAATATAGCGACAGATTTATTATTTCAAGGCGGTCGAAATAAGGAAGGAAATATGGGTAGATCAAGTAGAAAAGGACCATACGTTGATGAGCGATTGTTGAAGAAAGTTCAGCGACAGCAGACGGGAAAAAAAGAGCCGATTAAGACCTGGTCACGAGCCAGCCAAATCCCGCCTGAATTCGTAGGATCTACGTTTCTGGTTCATAACGGTAAGATGTTTAAGGAAGTTTTTGTGACAGAAGCGATGGTGGGACACCGATTGGGAGAGTTTTCGCCGACGCGGATGTTTCATGGCCACGGAAGAATGGTCAAGAGGGTACTGACGAAAACTTAATTAGTTTATAGCTTTTAGATTTGAGAAGAGTTATGGCAGATGAAGTGAGAGCATATCAGAAATACATCCGGCAGACGCCGCGAAAGTTGCGTCTGGTGGCGGATTTGGTTCGGGGAAGACGATTGTTAGATGCAGAGACCCAGTTGGAGTTTGTCGAGAGACGGGCCGCTCGGGCAGTCGGAGCGGTGTTGAAGCAAGCTAGAGCAAATGCTTTAGCAGCTGGTTTGACTGAGGCGAGTTTAATGATACAAAGGCTGGTAGTGGAAGAGGGTCCGCGATTGAAACGTTGGCGAGCAGTGAGTCGGGGGCGGGCTCACCCATTTGTAAGAAAGATGAGTCATTTAAAAGTAATTATCAGTGGGAAAATGATTGCATCAGAGAAAAAAATAACACAGGCAGAAAAAAATAAAGGTGATGTGAGTAGCAAAGGCAGCAAAGGCAGCAAAGATAGAACGAGAAAAGAAAGGGAAGGGAGGTAGGTTATGGGACAAAAGGTGCATCCGTTTGGTTACCGTTTAGGATCTCTTTATACCTGGTTGTCTCGGTGGTATGCCGACGGTTTTTTATATCGGGAGCAAATTCTTGAAGACTTTCAGCTACGGCAGGTGTTAGCAAAAAAGCTAGTGTTTGCTGGATTGACGCATTTGGAAATTGAGCGGTCGATTAATACAGTCAAAATTACGCTATACGTTAGTCGGCCGGGAGTAGTTATTGGCAGAGGAGGAGCAAATTTAGATCAATTAAAAAAGGACGTCGAAGAAGTACTTAAGCGGACAGGCGGAGAAAAACAGCGGGTTCGGAAAGTAGAATTGGAAGTCAAAGAAATTAAAAATCCGGATTTATATGCTCGGTTGGTGCTGACGCGGCTAAAGGAGCAGTTAGAGAAACGGTATCCACATCGGCGAGCGATCAGTCAAGCAATTACTAGAGTGATGTCGTCCGGAGCTAAAGGAGTCAAGATTGTGCTGTCGGGTCGGATTGGCGGAAATGAGATTGCCCGGACAGAAAAATATGAGGAAGGAACGGTGCCGACTCAAACACTGAGAGCGGATATCGATTATGCCGATGAACCAGCAATGACAAAATCTGGTTATGTAGGAATAAAGGTGTGGATATATCGTGGAGAACGACAGACGGATTAAGAGTGCAAATCTAGTGTTGGAGATAAAACTATGCTGCAACCAAAGAAAAGAAAATATTTTAAAGATTTCCGCGGCAAACGTCGAGGGATGGCGTCCAGAGGGCGGGAAATAGATTTTGGAGAATACGGTTTAAAAAGTATCGATAGTGGTTGGGTGAGTTCGCGGCAAATCGAGGCAGCGCGGAGAACGATTACGCATCACACTAAGCGAGGTGGTAAGTTGTGGACTAGAATTTTTCCGGATAAGCCGATTACGAAAAAGGCGGCGGGAGCACGAATGGGTGGCGGAAAAGGAGATATTGAGCAGTATGTGGCAGTAGTACGACCGGGGATGGTGCTGTTTGAACTGGCAGGGACTTCTGTTATCGAGGCACGTGAGGCAATGCGGAAAGCAGCTCACAAATTGCCCGTCTTGACAAAATTTATAGAGAAACATCGAGGGTAGTAATTGACCTAAATAGTTATGAAACGAAGTAAAATAGCCGGGTTGACTATACAGGAGCTCAATCAGAAGCTTGAGAAACTAAGTCAGGAAGTGGTGACGGCCAGGTTAGAGGAGCGTCAAGGCAAGGTGAAAGATGTTAAACGAGTATTTCGATTGCGAAAAGAAGTCGCCAGGCTGTTGACCCTCTTGACTCAGAAGAAATGGGAGACGGAGGCAACAGAGAAAAAGGTGAAGGAGCAATAAGGAGGCGTATGAAGCAGTTTACAGGGATTGTGGTTTCAGCCAAGTCGGACAAGACGAGGGCAGTGGAGGTAAAGCGATTATGGACACATCGGGTGTACAAAAAAAAGGTAGTGAGAACAAAAAGATATCTTGTTCACGATAAAGAGGGGAAGGCTCTGCTTAATGATCTAGTCCTTTTTGGCGAAACGAGGCCTATAAGTAAGCGAAAGCGATATGTTATTTTACGGGTGGTAAGACCAGGGGGAGGACGATAGCTATGGTGCAGCTTAGGACAGTTTTACAACCAGCTGACAATAGTGGTGCCAAAAAATTACGAGTTATTCATATTTATGGTGGATCGCGGAGGCCAAAAGGAGGGTTGGCGGATACGGTATTGGTATCGGCGATAGCGGCCGACCCGCATGGACAGGTAAAAAAAGGAGAAAAATATACAGCGGTGATTGTAAGAAGCCGAAAGGAAACAAGGAGAATTGACGGCAGTTATATTCGTTTTGATGACAACGCAGCGGTGATTATCGATCCAAAAACTAAAGAACCAGTGGGAACGAGGGTATTTGGACCAATTGCTCGAGAAGTAAAGGAGGCAGGATTTGCCCGGATAGCATCATTGGCGGCAGAGGTGGTATGAGAAAAAAAGTCAAAATTAAGAATTTAAAGTTAAAAATTAAGAAAGGGCAGACAGTGAGGGTGTTGTCGGGAAAAGATGCTGGGAAGACCGGGAAAGTGATTAGGGTGTGGCCCAAGAAACTGTTGGCTTTGGTGGAGGGAGTGAATCAATACGTAAAGCACGTCAAAAAGCGGGGAAAGGAACAACCGGGAGGAATGGTGACTTTAGATCGACCATTAGCGACGAGTAAATTACAAGTGATAAAGTCTAAAGAAAAATGAAAAGTCGTTTGGAAGAAAAATATCAGAGTCAAATTGTGCCGGCGCTACAGAAACAATTTGCGGTGGTAAATGTTTTAGCAGTGCCCAGATTGTTAAAAATCGTCGTAAATATCGGTATTTCTGAACTACAGCATCAAGAAGAGGCGCTTAAAAATGTGACGGAGCAGTTGAAGTTGATTACCGGTCAAAGGCCGAGGGTGACACGAGCAAAACGGTCAATTGCAGGTTTTAAGTTGCGGGCAGGCGATCCAATTGGGCTGATGGTGACTTTGAGGGGTAAAAGGATGTACCAATTTTTAGATAAATTGGTGAGTGTAGTGTTGCCTCAGGTAAAAGATTTCCAGGGAGTGGCAGCGACAGGATTTGACGGCGGGGGAAATTATACCTTAGGAATGGAGGAGCAAATCGTTTTTCCAGAGATAGAATATGGTACAATTGATAAGGTGCGGGGGTTTGAGATCACGTTGGTCACGAGTACCAGCGAGAGTGGGCAAGCCCGTTTTTTGTTGGAGCAATTAGGATTGCCTTTTAGTAAGGAAACGAAAGGGACGTAAAAGATGGCGAGTAAAGTTAAACTGGTCCGACAGGATCGACGAGTGAAATTTGCAACGCGCAGGCGTAATCGATGTCGACTGTGCGGTCGGCCGCGTGGATTCTTGCGGTATTTTGGATTATGCAGGTTATGCTTTAGAAAAATGGCGCATCAGGGGCAATTACCAGGTGTGGTAAAAAGCCAGTAGTAAAGACATTATGACCGACTCAATTGCTGATATGTTGACGCGTATTCGGAACGGGTATGCCGCTCGTCAGAAGAGAGTGGTGATGCCGCATTCAAAAATAAAAGAGACGATAGCCAGGTTGCTATTAGGCGAGAACTTTTTGGAGAAGCTTGAAGTGAAAACCATAGGGCCATGGCGACAGTTAGAGTTAACTCTTAAGTATGTCGGGAAACAGCCGGTTGTTCATTCAATCAAACGAGTGTCTCGATCTGGTAGACGGGTGTACGTTTCAACGAAAGATTTACCGTCACCTTTATCAGGTTATGGCAAAGCGATTATTTCTACTAGTAAAGGTATAATGCTTCACACTCAAGCCCGTCGGGAAGGCTTGGGTGGGGAAGTGATATGTGAGGTGTGGTAAGCATGAGTCGGATTGGAAAGGCACCAATTTCAATTCCTAACGACGTAACGGTGAGCGTTGGCGAGGGGGAGGTAATGGTGGTTGGCCCTAAAGGAAGGTTGCAATATCGGTTTTCGACTGGAGATTTGACGGTGGATGTAGTCAAGAATGAAGTCTTGGTTGGTCGGAAAAACGAGCAGCGGCAGACGAAAGCGTTGCACGGGTTTACTCGGAGCTGGATTGCAAATATGGTGACCGGAGTAACTAATGGATTTGAGAAACGACTGGAGCTGGTAGGAACTGGTTATCGGGTGAGGAGTGAAGGTGAGAAACTGGTTTTTAGTTTGGGTTATTCGCACCCGATTGAGATTTTAGCTCCATCCGGGATTCAATTTAGGGTGGAGGGAACCAATTTAGTTATCGTCAGCGGCATTGATAAGCAATTGGTGGGACAGGTGGCGGCGGACATTCGAGCTTTGAGAAAACCAGAACCGTACAAAGGGAAAGGGATTCGGTACTTAGGGGAAGTGATTCGAAGGAAAGCAGGAAAGGCGGCAAAAGCAGCAGCACAAGCCTAAGGAGAGGATGAAGTTACAGCGATTAGCTATTTTTAAAGGACGAAAAAAGCGAGCCTTGGTTAGAATAAAACGGGGGAACAGGCCGAGCTTGAGTGTTTATCGTTCTAACCGATACAGCTACGCTCAAATTGTTTCTGAGGCTGGTGCGGTATTGGTATCAGCCAGCGAAAAAGAACTAGGCAAGATAAAACAGACTAGGGTGGAAGCGGCCAGAAAGGTGGGTGAGTTATTGGCAGAGAAGGCAATAAAGAAGGGGATTCGGAAGGTAGCTTTTGACAGAGGTGCCTATCGTTACCATGGTCGAGTGCAGGCTTTGGCTGAAGGGGCAAGAACGAAAGGGCTCGTATTTTGACGATTATGAAGAATTTAATTGACCGGAACCAACAGCGAGAAGTCAGCGAATTTGAGGAAAAGGTAGTTCAGGTAAACCGGGTGAGTAAAAAGACCAAAGGTGGTAATAATATCGGTTTTTCGGTATTGATGGTGGTAGGTGATCGTAAAGGCAGAGTGGGAGTTGGTTTAGGGAAAGCGCCGGATGTACTTTCGGCAATTAAAAAAGGGGTACGGCGGGCGAAAAAGCAATTAGTGCGAATCTCTATGAAAAAGACCACGATACCTTTTCAGATGACTTATAAATATGGAGCGGCCAAAATTCTTTTAAAACCGGCTCCGGCGGGAACAGGGGTTATTGCCGGGGGAGCGGTGCGAGTGGTAGTGGAAGGGGCCGGGATAAGGGATATCGTGAGTAAAATTTTGGGCAGCAGGAATCAAGCGAGTAATGTCTACGCCACTTTTGGGGCTTTGAAAATGATGAGGATGATCGCCAGTGAAAAGGGATTAGTAGACTCGCGACCTACGGAAGAAAAGCTGGTAAATGGCGAAATGAAGATGATAAAAAAAAGCAGGAAAGAAAATAATGCTTAAGTTGAATCTTATGCCGACTATTAAAGACCGAAGTAGAAAACGGAGAGGGAGAGGTTATGGTTCGGGCAAGGGTGGTCATACCTCAGGGCGTGGTCAGAAGGGCCAGAAGACCAGAGGAAAAATGCAGTTGTGGTTTGAAGGAGGTCAGCTACCATTAATTCGCCGCTTGCCGTTTCAGCGAGGTAAACTTCGATTTAATTCTCTTAGTCCTTCGAGCGTAGTAGTTAACGTGGAAGATTTGAATCGATTGTCTTCTAAAACTGAAGTGACAGCGAAAGAGTTGGAGAAGAAGGGTCTTATTCGGCGAGACGAATTACACTTACCAATAAAAATATTGGGAAGAGGTACGTTGACGGTATCGTTAACAGTTAAGTTACCTACTAGTGAGCAGGCCAAGAAGAAAATTAGGGCAGCCGGTGGGATAGTATTAGGATTGGGTTCACCGCCGGAAGAGAGAAATAAGATAAGCTAACTATGCAGAAAATTTGGTCGGTGCTTAAGCATTTTTTTACCCTGCCTGAACTTAAAAGAAAAACTTGGGTTACCCTGGGGATTATTGCTTTTTATCGGTTTTTGACTCATATCCCGGTTCCGGGTGTCGATACGCAACAACTGAAAGTGTTTTTTTCACAAAGTCAATTGTTGGGTTTATTGGATATTTTTTCAGGAGGGACGTTGGCTAATTTTTCCCTGATGGCTTTAGGGCTGGCTCCCTACATTAATGCCTCGATTATTATGCAGCTATTGGGAATGGTAGTTCCTAAAATCGAGGAATTGAGTAAAGAGGGAGAAGCGGGTAGAGCGCAACTTAATCAATATACCAGATTAGTAACCATCCCGTTGGCCGTCGTTCAAAGTTTGGGAATGTACGCTTTGCTTAGGAGTCAAAATCTTATCATCGCTAGAGAAGCGACGGCTTTAGTGGCTTTAATTTTAACGATGGTGGCGGGAACCATGATAGCGATGTGGATGGGGGAGCTCATCACCCAATATGGATTGGGTAATGGTATTTCGATACTCATTTTCGTTAACATTGTGGCACGATTGCCGATTGCTTTAATTCAGACAACCGCAGTATCTCAAGCAGCACAATTAACTAACTTAGTGATCTTTTCTTTCTTAGCTATCGGGGTAATCGCTGGCATCGTGTTTATCAATCAGGCAGCGAGAAAAATTCCAGTTTCTTACGCGAAGAGAATTAGGGGGTCGCGGCTGTACGGAGGTCAGTCAACACACCTACCTTTAAAAATTAATCAAGCGGGAGTGATTCCGATTATTTTTGCCGTATCTTTGGTGTTAATGCCGTCGTTTCTCGGACGTTTTTTATCGGCTTTACCGCAAGCACAGCTGGCGATGATCGGGCGGTTTTTATCGAATAGCTTTCAACCTCAACATTTTGTTTATAACGCCGTGTATTTTTTACTGGTGGTTGGGTTTACGTATTTTTATACCGCAGTGGTGTTTGATCCGGTCAAGATTGCTGATGAAATCAAGAAATATGGTGGATTTATACCAGGGATACGACCGGGAAAGCCCACGGCTGAATATTTACAGTATATTTTACAGCGGATTACCTTGGTGGGAGCAGTGTTTTTGGGGCTGATAGCAATTTTGCCGTCGCTGGTACAAAATGTAACGGATATTACGACTTTGTCGCTTGGGGGGACAGGGATTCTGATAGTGGTCTCAGTTGTTTTGGAGACTGCCAAGCAGCTTGAATCATTGTTTGTGATGCGAAGTTATGAAGGTTTTCTAACTTAAAGAAAGGAGAGGGATTTCTTTCCCCGGATGGTTATGGCACTACACATCGTTTTTTATGGGCCGGAGGGATCAGGTAAGGGAACTCAGGCCAAACGATTGGCGGAAAGGCTTAGGGTACCCCATTTAGTATCGGGTGATTTGGTACGCAAGTACGCTCAAGAAGATAAGGGGATTATGGGAAGAATTTGTAACGAGGCTTTGGAACAGGGTTACTATGTGGCTGATTCGGAAATGTATGTTTTGTGGAAGCAGCGGTTTAAGGAACCGGATACTAAAAATGGTTGGGTACTGGATGGTTTTCCTCGTAATTTGACCCAGGCTCAATTTCTGGAACGGAAGATAGAGAAGTATGGACAACGGCTAGATGCAGTTTTTTATCTTGATGTGTCGGAGAAAGAGTCGATGCGGCGGTTGTTGAAGCGGGGGCGGCGAAGTCCTGATGGAAGTTTGCACGATTCGCCTGAAAGGATTCGAGAACGGTTGAGGCACTATAATAAGGGTAAAAGAGCGGTAGTTAATTATTATCGACGGCGAAAATTGCTTCGTCGGATAGACGGAGAGCGGTCGATTGAGGAAATTCATCGGGATATCATGAAGCGAGTGGCGGCAATTCAAGCTCGGCAAGCAAATGGACGAAAAACTTGAAGCAA
>MHDE01000016.1:0-29643 GCA_001803465.1 Microgenomates group bacterium RIFCSPHIGHO2_01_FULL_45_11
ATGGTTTTGCCCCAAGAGCGTCAGTTGCCACGTTGATGGCGCCTTGGGGAGAAGTCTGGTTATTATTAGTGGGCGATTGAGGCATGGCAGGGTTTTTGATAAGAAAGATGAACCTTATTAGCCAGTTTTAACAGTCAGACAAGGCTGGCGAATCAGGGCAAACTTGATAAGATACATATATGATAACAAAGCTAGGCCACAACTTGCAAACTCTTTTTGTCTGGAAGAAAGGACGTCTTGTTATCCGCTGGCCGCGGTTTAGGAGTAAAGCGACTCGGAGAACGTTCTTTTTTTGTCTAGGAATGGGAATAACCAGTGTAGGATTGGCGGTTAGCGGTTATCTGGTTTTTCGCTTGATCTATTGGAACCGGATACTTCCCAAAGTTTGGGTGGGAGAAGTAATGGTTTCCGGATTAGCCCAGGAGGCGGCGGTGGAACAATTGCGCGAAGCAGAACGAATTTTTTTCACTTACCAAGCCACGATTAGGCTCCATCATGATCATAGGCAATGGGAACTACCCGTAAGCCAACTACAACTGGTGTTTGAACCGCGGGCAACGACAGCGGAGGCTTATGCCCTGGGGCGTGGAGGGGGTATTTGGCAACAGTTGACTGACCAGTTGGCATTGGCCCAACGGGGACGGGTGATGGCGGCGAAACTTAGTTTTGACAAAACGGCGGTGGCTGACTTTGTGGCCAGCGCGGCGGCGGAGGTGAGTTCGCCGTTGGTGCCGACGCGGTTAATAATATTACCTCAAGCAGAGAACGGTAGTCGGGTAAAGATTGAGAGGGGGGAGGCGGGACGAGTAGTTAATCAAGAAAAAGTACTGGCAATAATTGAACAACGGTTAAGTCGGTATGCGGCGGTTGACCTAGCGGTAGAAACGGAAGCGGTGGAGGAACGATTGAGCGATGAGCAAATCGAGCAAACGCGTCTGAAAGCGGAAAAATTATTAGACAAAGAGTTGGCAGTGGAGTTTCGCCACCAAGATAGATATCTGACCTGGACGCTGGCCGGAGAAGATTTGGTGGGTTTTTTGTCGTTTAACGATACCTATGCTCAAGAAAAGATCGCTTCATATGTGGAGACAGTAGCTACGGCGGTCGACCAACTACCCCAAAATGCCCTGTTTCAGTTTGAGCCGACAAGTGGCCGAGTGAGCGCGTTTTTACCGGGAAAGGATGGTTTAGTGCTTGACCGGACTGAAGCAGAAAAAGCAATTAGAAAGGCGATGGATGCGTTATTGACAGAAGAGGAAGCTGGCCCGGTGACTTTGGTAGCTAAGGTGACAGCGCCGGAGGTTACCAATGAAGAAGTGAATCAACTGGGAATTCGTACCCTGTTAGGACGGGGCGAGAGTACGTTCTTCGGCTCTATCCCCTCTCGGATACACAATATTAAATTGACGGCGAGTAGGTTGAACGGAGTCTTGATTAAACCTCTGGAAACGTTTTCATTTAATAACACGATTGGGGAGGTAGCGGCGGCAACCGGTTTCCAACCAGCCTATGTAATTTCTCAAGGCAGGACGGTGTTGGGCGACGGAGGCGGGGTGTGTCAGGATAGCACGACTCTATTTCGAGCGGTGCTGGATGCGGGACTGCCGGTGGTGGAGCGGCGGGGACACAGTTATCGCGTCGGTTACTATGAACAAAATAGTAAAGCGGGATATGATGCGACTGTCTATGCGCCGACGACTGATTTTAAGTTTTTGAATGATACGCCAGCCTATATTTTGATTCAGGCCAAGGTCGAGGGGATGAAGTTAATGATTGATTTGTACGGAACCAGTGATGGAAGGCAGGCAACGACGAGTAATTATGCGCTGTGGGATGTGACTCCGCCGCCGCCGGACCTCTTCCAAGACGATCCGACGTTACCTACAGGAACGGTGAAGCAGGTGGATTGGAAAGCCTGGGGGGCAAAGACCAAGTTCGATTATAAAGTGACCAGAGGCGGGGAGGTAATTTTTCAAAAGACGTTTTATACGACGTTTCAGCCGTGGCAATCGGTTTTCCTGCGGGGAACGGCCTCGCAGTGATTAGCCCTTCGACGCGCTTCGCTTGCTCAGGGTAAACGATTAGCGATTAGCGAGTAGGGTAAATTACAAATCAAGAATTAAGATAAAAATGTTTTTACCAGAGGAGTACGTCTAGGTGAATTTGTTTTAATAAATCTTCCAGGGTAACACCCCTTCTTTCTGCTTCTCCATTTGCCCATTTAATGTAATTTGGAGAAAAACAACTCCAAAAACCATGATCTTCCTGTTTATCTACAAAGACCCCCCCGTCAGATGCTGGAGTGATTGATATTTGACTTTTATCTATACTATCAACTATTTCTTCTGGTGTCGGCATACTACTCCTTTGTAAATTTATATAATAGCCTCATAATATCTACCTCTAACCCAAGATCAGAGCGATGTTACAAGCTTTGCTTATAATATCACATGCTACAATTCCCTCATGAGAATTTTGGCAATAGAGACTTCCTGTGACGCCAGCACTAGTCACTTGACTTGCTTGCTCGATCATTTAGTCGGGCTTCGCATTCAGGCTCCAGTGCGGGGCAAGTGAAACGGCTATGAGAATATTAGCTTTTGAGACTTCGTGCGATGAGACAGCCGCTGCGGTAGTGGAGAAACGAAAAGGTGAGGAGTTTGTCCGAGTGTTTTCGGATGTGGTGGCTAGTTCCTCGGATATGCACGTTACCACCGGCGGGATTGTGCCGGAAGTGGCAGCGAGAGAGCAGGTAAGAAGCATTATTCCTGTCATTGAGGAGGCGTTACGCGAATCACGAATTACGAATCGCGAATTAGGAGCGATTGCGGTAACCGTCGGGCCGGGGCTGATTGGGAGTTTGCTGGTCGGAGTGGAGACTGCCAAGACTTTGGCATTGGTATGGGATAAACCTTTAATTCCGGTGAATCATTTGATTGCTCATTTGTATGCGAATTGGGTTGGTGGAAGTGAAAAGTTGAAAGTTAAAAATGAAAAATTACAATTAAAAACTCAAAATTATCCAACTTTTCCTGCTATAGGGATGGTAGTATCCGGAGGTCACACCGATATCGTTTTAATGAAGAGTCACACTGAAATTGAGTGGCTGGGAGGAACGCGAGATGATGCGGCGGGAGAGTGTTTTGATAAATGCGCGCGAATTTTGGGACTCCCCTATCCTGGTGGACCGGCGGTGGCCGAAGTTGCGGCCAAATTCAAAATTAAAAATTCAAAATTAAAAATTAAATTACCACGACCTCTGATTGATCAGGATACGTTGGATTTGAGTTTCAGCGGGCTAAAGACCGCGCTGGCGCGAATGAGAAATGAGCCCTTCGATAACGCTCAGGGTAAACAGAAAATAATGAGTAATGAATTAACGTCAGCGATGGCTTATGAGGTGCAGGAGGCGATTACGGATGTATTGGTGGTCAAAGTAATGCTGGCGGTGAGACGGTTTAAACCGAAATCGGTGTTACTTGGAGGTGGAGTGGCGGCGAATGAGCGCTTGAGAGAGAAGCTCGAAGCTAGAGTTATGAATCATAAATCAAGTATAAAGCTACACATTTCTCCACCGAAGCTGTGTACTGATAATGCGGTGTCTATTGGCGCCTGGGCAGCGTTTCATCCGACTCCTGCCTCCATTCTTTCGGTCCGACCAAATCCATCTTTAGCGGTTGTCTGATACAATTTGAGGAAGATAACTAGTTACAAGTTACCAAACCCAAGAAAAATGGATAAACGATACGATCATCGCCAATTTGAGGAAAAGGTTTATAAGCTTTGGGAGAAAAAAGGAGACTTCTCCCCCACTTCGAATCCTAAAGCAAAACCTTATACCATCTTAATGCCGCCGCCGAATGCTAATGCCTCTTTGCACGCTGGACATGCTATGTATACGGTTGAGGATATTCTGATTCGGTGGAAAAGAATGCAAGGGTTTGCTACTGAGTGGATTCCGGGGATGGACCATGCGGGTTTTGAAACCCAATTTGTGTATGAGAAAGAGTTAGCCAAGCAAGGTAAGTCGAGGTTTGACTTTGACAGACAAACGCTGTACCAGAATGTTTTTGACTTTGTTCAAAAAAATTCGGGCCTAATCTATGAGCAGTTTAAACGGTTGGGGTTTTCGGCTGACTGGAAACGGAGTGTGTTCACTTTGGATGAGGCAGTGGTGAACTTTGTCTATAAAACTTTTGAAAAGATGGAGCGGGAAAAACTGATATATAGAGATGACTATATCGTGAACTACTGCACTCATTGCGGGACGTCCCTGGCAGAACTAGAAGTCAATCATGTCACCAGGACCGAACCGCTTTTTTATTTAAAATACGGTCCTTTTACTTTGGCCACGGTCAGACCAGAGACTAAATTCGGGGATACGGCGGTGGCTGTCAATCCCAAAGACAAAAGATATAAAAAGTGGGTGGGAAAAGAAATTGAAGTTGAAGGACTGCTCGGAAAATTTACCATGAGGGTGATTGCTGATAGTTATGTTGACCCAAAGTTTGGAACAGGGGTAGTAAAAATAACTCCGGCTCATGACCCTAATGATTTTCAGGTCTGGCTCCGGCATAAGTCTGACATCCCTGGGCCAAAACAAGTAATAGATTTTAGGGGAAGACTAACTGGCTGGGCGGGTAAATACAAAGGGCTAAAAGTTCGTGCAGCCAGAGAGGCAGTTGTTCATGATCTTAAAGACAAAGGGCTTTTGGAAAAAATTGACACTGACTACGAACATGCGGTGGCGGTGTGCTACCGGTGCAAACACGATTTGGAACCGATGATCGTACCTAACTGGTTTATTAAAGTTAACGATTTAAAAAAGCCGGTAACCGAAGCCGTAAAGAAGAATCAGGTTAGATTTTTCCCCCCTCCTTATAAAAAACACATGCTTGCCTGGCTGGACATTATGCATGACTGGCCAATCTCAAGACAGATTGCTTGGGGGATACGGATTCCGGCGTGGTATTCTGTCGAGGATAACCCGGAAATAGAAGTTGCCTTCTTGGACGCTGATAAGAAAGTGGTGGGTGGAAAAGTAGGAAAACTGCTTGAAGAATACCAGTTTGACGAGATGGAACAAGGTTTACAAACACTAACTGCCTCAAAAGAGGCGCACTACACTATTACCGCGCACAAACCTGGAAAAATGTATCTTCAAGAGACAGATACCTTTGATACTTGGTTTTCTTCTGGCCAGTGGCCATTGGTGACACTTAAAGAAAGCGAATTTACAAGTCGATACCCGACGGAGGTGATGGGGACTTTGTCAGATATTCTTAAGTTTTGGATTTCGCGGATGATGATGTTTGGATTGTATCTTAAAAACGACGTGCCTTTTAAGGACGTGTACTTGTGGTCGATGGTGGCTGATAAAAAAGGGGTAAAGATGAGCAAAAGCAAGGGCAATGTGATTAACCCGATTGAGTTGGTGGAAAAATACGGGGCGGATGCATTGCGGATGTCGCTTATCTATGGAACAAGTGCTGGGAGTAAGGTGATTCTCTCCGAAGAGAAGGTTAGGGGGATGAGAAACTTTGCCAACAAAGTTTGGAACTTGGGTCGTTATGTCCAGTCGGTTTTTGCTAACTCTGATGCGATTACCTTTATTCTCCCCAAGGGCCTGAGGCCTGAAGACAAAAAAATACTTGATGAACTTAACTCTTTAATCAAAACAGTGACACATTCCTTGGAAAAATACCGGTTTAATTTTGCTCTGGAAGCGATATACGAATTCACTTGGCATACGCTAGCAGACAGGTATGTAGAAGAAACAAAAATCCGATCTCAAAATAAAGATAAAGTTTGTCTTTATACCTTGAGGAATACATTTCTGACGATTTTAAAACTTCTCCACCCCTTTGCGCCCTTTGTTACCGAGACGATTTGGCAGGAACTCATGGTTTTAAGAAAATATCCCGATCAACTTTTGTTAACTTCCTCTTGGCCTGATTTCCTACTTAAGTCATAATGGTCAGAGATGACCAAATTACTGCCTCGGCCGTTGGCAAGTACTTATCTAATGCTATTGGGAGTGTTTGTCTTAGGAGTATTTTTGGTTTGGCAAACCATAAAGGGTGACGATTTTTCTTTCTTTAAACTGCGGTTAGGTTATACGCCAGAAGCCAGCGAAACATTTGATGGGGCAGCGGTGGTGGCAGTCCAGGGTTTCGATTATAGTTTGGCGCAGAAACTGTTAATAACAAGATTGCGGTTAGACGACGACAATGTGCTCGGGATAAGTAGCGAGGTGGTGGAAACGATTTACCCGGAAAGAAAGCTGTGGAGACGCTTGGAAGAGATGGAGACAGTTCTTAAACAACAGCCGACTTTTCGCGACGGACTGCTTTTAAAAACAATATACCTGTCTCGCTTGGGGCGAAATGATGAAGCTGAGAAAGTTTTTGAGGAAGTATTTAAATTGGATCCCAACCACCCAGAAGTAATAAGGGTGGGAATAACTCTTGGCTTAATCAATTAATCTATACCCCTCTTACTCTAGCTTGTTTAGTTCGTGGGCTTATTCCCTTCGACCAGCTCAGGGTAAACAGCTAAACCTCACATCTGGAGAAAGGGGGTATTGCACACTATTTTAATTGTAAAACTGAATAAGAGGAGTTTATTTCTTTTCTGGTTTTGGTTCAGAACCTTTGACGGTCTCTGATTCAGGCTTGGTTTCGGTCTTGACTTCGGTAGTTGCCGGTGGTGTCTCCCCTACCGTAGCCGCTGCTTCGGCTTCGGCCGGAGGAGGAGTGGGTTCAACTTCGGTTTTTGGTTCCTGGACGACAACGATAGTAGCGGTGTCATCGATTAAGAGCTTGACTTTATCGCGATCGACTTTGAGGTCTTTGACCAAGAGGCTATCGCCGATATTGGCTAGGCCACCAACATCAACCGTTAATTTATCGGGTAAGTCAAGAGGGAGAGTTTCAACTTCAATTTCATCAACAACCAAAACCAGGACGCCGCCTTTTTCTTTGACGGCAGTTGACTCACCAACTACTTCGACCGGAATGGTGGCGGTAACCTTCTCTTCAAGACTGACTTGGTGAAAATCGATGTGGAGGTATTGGTCGGTGACTGGGTGGGTTTGAACGTTATGAACTAAGACTGGTCGGGTGGTTTTTTCGCCAGATACCAATAAATTGATGATATTGGTTTCTCCGGCAGTTTTAAAAATTTTGGTAAAATCTAGAGCCTTAACTTGGATAGCTTGGGAGGCAACGCTTTTACCATAAATATTAGCCGGCAACCACTGATCACGACGAAGCCGATTGACTTTTCGGCCAACGACAGTACGTTTGTCTACGGATAAAGATATAGTGGCTGGCATAAGGAGTGTTTATATTACCATGGAGAGAAGGTAAGAGCAACCTGTTATTGAGTGGTGAGGTCAACCGTTAGATAGTAATCGGTGGCTAAGGAGGTTTGCTGTTGCCAGATATTGTCGATTTTCTCTAAAGTGGGGTGGGTTGATTCGAGGCTGGCTTCTGGAGGAGGAATGAGGCTAACAGTGAGGGGGTCCGTGTCAGTCCCAGACTGCTTCTCAATGAGGAGGTTATAGGCAAAAGGTTTAGTGGTAGGTATTGCTTGAGCAAATTGGTAAGAAATGGTGGTAGAGATGGTAGCGCTCGGAGGAACCTCAAGATACCAACCATAAACCTTTTTGCCGTGGGAAAGGTTAACATCAACTTTTTGGGTGGGAAGGGGTTGGTCGTTTACCAAAACTTGCTGAAGAATGGTGGTGGCAGGAGTATAGAGGCGGAGATAATTTTTGTAGGTTCCTCCAGGCCAGGTGTTGGTTTCTGCTGAATTATGGTAGGTAACCACCAGCTGGGCTGACGGGGTGGCTGAGGCCAAAGAGACGGTATAGTCTAGGCTACGGTTGATAAAATAGTTAGCCTTATTAACACCAACGTTGGCCTCTATTAAACTGGCGTAGTCTGAAAAACACGGCTTGGTTGAAAAACAACGGGGCGTCTTTAGGGCGCCAGAGACATTTAACTGATCAAGGGTAGCAGCGATGGACGGGTCACGATGAGAGAATTGAAAATGGGAAGAGGTAACTGATTGACTCAAGGCAGAAATTAGAGACCAATTAAAATTAACTTCGTTTTTAAGTCGATCGAGAATGGTGGTAGTCAGGCTTCCTAAAAAATCGCGCTTTTGGGTAGAGCCAGGGAAAAAATTAATTTCACTATAAAACTCGGCTCGCTCAAACAGGTTGTCGGCAGTAATGGTTTCTTGGTAATCGGCTAATTTTAAGGGGCCAAGGAGAGTAAGAAGCTGTTTAACAAAGTAGAGATCGACGGCGGCCGTGCCTTCGACTTTGAGATTTAATTCTTTGTTCAAAAACCATTCAGCCTGACGGGCGGAGGTGGGGAAATCGGGATCCCAGTTGGCATCCCGTAGATACCAATTGGCCTCACCGAGGTGGGTCTTAATTTCGGGCGGTGGCGAGACGTAACCCTGGAGTTGACCGTCGGCTGCATAGACGTCGTAGGGAGTGATGGTGACAAGTTTGCCATTTTCGAGAGTAATGATAATAAACGAGCCAATGAAACCGCCGGTGGGGCGGAGTTCTTCGCTATTTTGAAGAAGGATTAGGTAATTGACCCGGTTGTCTTTGCCTAGAAGTGCTGGTGCAAATTGGGTTAATTCCTGTAAGAGTAAAGCCTGCTGACGCCAGACCGGCAGTCGAGTTTTTAGGTTATTTAAAAAGATGTTTGAGTTAGAAACGTTCTTAAAATAAGCTTCAGCCAGGGCTAACTTTTCCAGGGTTAAGTGAAGGTGATTTTGACTGATAGAAAGCTGGTCAAAAGGTAGAGATGGGCTAGTCGAATCAAAAACGCTTTTAAGTGTAAAGCCTGTAGATTCAAGGACAAAACTAGCGTGGTTGAAAGACGAAGCCATGGCGCTACCTCCCTGAATAAGTTGGGTGACTTGGTCATAGAGAGCGGGGTTAAGATTTTTGACGGGAGCGAGCAGTCGCCAACGACTAAAGCTGGCTGTTAACCAGTATTCGGTTAGTGAAGTCCAGGTTTTTAACCCAGTTAAGTTGCCTCCTTCTAAGTCAGAAAGGCTTTGACGAGCGGAAACCAAAACCATTAGAGGCGGAGAAAAAAACCAGATAAAAAGTGTGAGGGTGGCTACCGCTAGCCAAAATTTTGGCCGTAAACTAAAAAATTCAAATCTTGTTGGCCGAGGTTTAACAATAGAGCCTGGCTTCGGCACTAGAAGTGTTACTTCATCCCCTATCTGACGATTGGGACCTTCGTTCGTTTGGAATAGTTTGGGTGGGCGGGTTTGTATCAACCAGTTATTGGTGGCGGTTAGGCCTGCCTCGAGGTTGGTGGGAAACTTAGACAATAGTTTTTCTCCTAACAATCGAGCTGGCGGTATTTTGTCAGCAGATCTAGCGACAATACTTAACTGAAAACCCTGACTGGCCGCAATCTGTTGAATGGCGTAGGCGAGATTGATTACAGTTTGGGACTGTTCGCCTTCGGCATAAAAAGTTTTTCCGGCGGAAGCACGACCAAACATGGCCGCCTCAATAATTTCAACGGCGTCGGTGATAAAAAGAGGAGAAATAAGTTGGGTTTGGCTAGCGGTAATAATGATTTGATTATCATAAAATCGGGAAAAAAGACCGGCAATAGGAGCGGATATCGACAGTTCCATTCCGGGCCCAAAGACTTCAGAAAGGTTAAGAAGCCGATAATCCAATTTACTTTCGCTAAGGATAGTTTGAATGGTTTCGGTTTTGGTAGGCATATCTTCCTTAGACGAAGTTTTTTTATTGAGAGAGAGGCCCGGGGTAATTGAGGGAGAAGTAATGATTAACAAGCGGGCGGAGGATTTTGTGGCAAGTTCAACAAGGTGTTTAACCTTGGCTAAATTTATCGACAAAGCGTGACTGTTAAGTGAAGGGGTATCGCCTAGAAAGTAAAAAACGTAGTCGAAGTTTCTTTTTAAACTTAAGGGTCTATTTAGATTAGCTTCTTTCCACTCGATGGAGGTTTTGAAAGTTTTGTGGGGATTGACGTTGTTAGGTTGATTATTAAGAACAACCACCCTACAACCCTTTACTTCTAAAGCTTGAGCTAGGTTTAGTACTAGAAAGGAAGATTCCCCAACAATTAGACAGGAGGGGCCGGTGGTTGGAGAAGTTATTTTTGAAACAGGCATGGGTTTATATTACAGCACAAATGGAACCAGTAGGACGAGTAGACAAAAATTTAGTTTAACAAACTTTTATCTAGTTTAAATTTACCGTTTTTAAACAACAGTAAACTTTGCAACTAACTTCTTTTAAATCCTGTAAATTTAATTATTTAAAGTTATATATGTATTTACTCTTTTTTTGCGACAATTCTCTTGACTTGTTACTGATGATTTATGTCTATATTTGTTCTTACGATTTCACGTGTCCCTTTCCAGGTTTTAAATAATTTTTATAGTTTAATTAATTAAACCCTATAGGTATTGATTGGAATTAGAAACTGGAGATCTTTCTTCAACACACAACGTCGTGGTTTCGAAAGATTAAATAAAAAATACGGTTTAGAGAAGAGACAATAGACAATAGTAAATAGCAAGAAGCGGGCAGAATACTGTAAATAGACAGTGGACAACAGTAAAAATAAATGAGAAGAGCTATCTAACTAATTTCTTCCGTCTTGAATCTTAATTTTTGCTACTCTGGATTACCCCCCTTCGTCCTTCGACCCTTCGATTATGCTCCCTTCGACTACGCTCAGGGTAAACAGGGTAAACAAGCTCGGGACTACGGAAGGGCAGGCGAACTACTACCTAACGCCTAGGTAATTTTCTGGTCGAGAGCTTCGTTAACAAGAGAGTCAGCCTGAGTGTTTTGGGAACGGGGAATGTGATGGAATTCAGCGGTCAATTTGAGTAATTCTAGGAGTTTAAAAATTTCTGCGGCCAAGGCTTTAAGGTGAGGTTTTTTTATTTTATAATTGCCGATTAACTGATTTACCAACAAAGAAGAATCGAGGTAGAAGACGATTGGTTGCGGTCTGACAGGAAGGGAATTTGAGGAAAAGTAAGTTTTTAACCAATTCAGGGCGGCAATAACAGCTTGGTATTCGGCAACGTTGTTGGTGGCATGACCGATCAGCTTGCCAAAGCGAATAAGGGTTTGACCGTCCTTTTCGACAACGACGCCGGCTGCAGCCGGTCCGGGATTGCCACGGGCTCCCCCATCGCAATAAACAGAGAGGTTCATTTTAACTCTACTGACTACTCTTTTTGGCGTTGACAACTAGGCGTCGGAAACGACCAATGCCTTCGGAGTACGTTTCTATGTTTGGATTTTGGGAGAGGTGAAGGTGAACCAAGCGGCGTTCGTGGCTAGGGAGGAAGGTAAGAATAACTGGTTTGCCCGTAATTAAACTGTTGGCAGCGGCTTTGTCTGCCATCTCTTGTAAGACCTGTTGTCGATTCTGGCGGTAGTCATTGACGTTAACCATAATTCTTTGCCAAGTTGCCTGGGATTGGTTAATCATGAGGTTTAAAACCAGTTGGAAGGAGTCGATGGTTTCACCGTGGCGACCTATCAGAGTGCCGGCCTCTTCCAGGGGAAGTTTGATATCAACTGTCAAGCCTGGTTCGGCTTCTGAAACAGAAACTTCATAGGAGGAAAAGTGGAGTAATGAGAGGAGTTTGCTGGTTAATTCTTGGATGTTTGGAGGCATAGTTATCTTTGCCTAAAAAACTTGGTGACTTTTTGCAGTTGAGGAACTAAGCCACCCAAGCCGCTGATAAAATACTGTTGAACAACGCTAAATACCGTAGTAATAACCCAGTAAACGGCAAGGCCGGAGGGAAATTTCAAGGCGGCAAAGAAAATCATGACTGGAAAAATAAAGACCATTTGTTGTTGCATGGTGGTGGCCATGTCCGTCATATCTTCGGCCTTTTTGTCGTCCGCTTTTGAGGGGGTCTTTGACGCTAGCGTCCTTTCGGCAGTAGTATCGGCTCCTGGCAACACCATTAGGGAAAGAATTAATTGAGAAAGTCCGGCCAGAGCGGGAAGGATGTAGAGGGTATCTGGGTTGGCTAGATTAAACCATAAAAAATTGAGGCCAATCCCCTGCCCGACGCCAGTACCGTTTTTAAGGAAATCAATGAATACTCTATAAAGGGCGTAAAAAACGACCAGGGTGGCAATCTGAGGCAGACAACCACTGACGGGGTTAATTTTGTGTTCTTGGTAGAGTTTCATTTGTTCTTGTTGGAATCTAGCCTTGTCGTTACCAAATTGACGTTTCAACTCATCCAATTGGGGTTTCAAGTCTTTAAGTTTGTTGACAACTTTTAAAGAAGGCAGGGTAAAGGGAATGAGTAAAAAACGAATGAGAAGGGTTAAGGCGATGATGGCAAGACCGAGATTATCACCTAAAAGGTGATAAAGGAATACCAGGGTTTGAAATAATGGTTGATAAACTAATTGATTAAACATGGGTTACTCAATGATTTCTGGTACGGGATCGGCGCCGCCTCTAGACCAGGGGTGACAACGAGCAATTCGCCTCAAGCCTAGGCCAATGCCCTTGAGTATACCATAGCTAATGATGGCTTGTTCCATATACTGACTACAACTCGGCTGGAAACGACAACTGGCCGCCGGTAGGCCAATCAGGCTTCGGAGAAAGTGTTTTGAGGCCCAATACAGGCTTAAAAGAAACAGGAGTTTTTGTTTCATGGAGTTATTGACGAAAAAGGATAATTAATTCTTGGCGGAGTTGACTGACTGAACGGAAAAGGGCGGCTTTTTTAGGTAAAACCAGAATATCTGTGCCGGCGAAAAATGTTTTTGGTATTTGGTTGGGATTATCTATGGGTAGATGGAAGCTGGTTAAAGACTCTAGTGCGGCTGACAGGCGGCGTTTGATAAGGTTACGATTAACAGCTTTTGGGTCTACTTTTTTAGAAACAATAATGCCGAAGCGGGGATGGCTAAGCTGGTTAGGTTTAAAAATGACCGTAAGAGAGGCAGAGTGTTTTTTGACACCATTAGTTTTAAAATTAATTATCTGGCCAGCTAAAGGAAGTCTAAGGCGAGAAGGGAACATAGAGTAATTCAAACAGAAAGTCGGTGACGTCCTTGCCGGCGCCGGCGGGCAATGACTTTTCTACCACCTCTAGTCTTCATCCGAGAACGGAAACCGTGGGTACGGGCGCGTTTTTGTTTTTTTGGCTGCCAAGTGTGTTTTACCATAATAAACAGCAGCTAGAAATAATGAGTAATGATAGGGATAAATTTTATCATACTTTTTGAAGGCTTACCAACTAACTTTTCGGGTATTTTGGGGATTGAAGATTGTGGAAAACATTTCTACACTGTGGATAAGTAGATGTATTCCCTGCTCTTTTGGACTTTTTTGTGGAAAACACACGCTTGTGGCAACTAGTGCTTGATGACCTTCAGGTGAGTATCTCTCGGGGTATTTTTTCGACGTGGTTTAAACAAACTGATTTAAGCCGCATCACGGAAGTAGATGGTGGGCGTCAAATTGCAGAAATTGCCTGCCCTAGTTCCTTTCATCAACAGATTCTGGAAACTCGTTATTATGCGCAAATTAAGGAGGCGTTTGATCGGCTGACAAAAAAAAAGACCGAGCTAACGTGGTTAATAAATCCAGCTCTTAAAACAACTAAAACAACTGACGCTCCCTTGTTTGCCTCGCTTAACCGGCCAACGTTTGACGACTTTCAAATTGCTCAGCAACGGGCTGGCCTCAACGAAGATTTTACCCTGGAAACGTTTGCGGTGTCGTCGAGTAATGAAATGGCGTATGCGGCCGCGCTGGCGGTCTCTAACGATATGGGAAAAGCATATAATCCTCTGTTTCTCTATGGTGGGGTAGGGGTAGGGAAAACGCACCTAATGCAGTCAATTGCCAATAACTCCCTGAAAAAAGACGCGGGTTTGGCTATCGTATATTGTGCGGGTGAGGAATTTACTAATGAGATTATCGATGCCATCCAGCAAAAAAAAACGCGCGATTTTAGGAAACGTTATCGAGAAGCGCGGGGGCTTTTCATAGACGACATTCAGTTTATAGCCGGAAAAAACACTGTTCAGGAAGAGTTCTTTCATACGTTTAATGCGGTGCTTAAAACCGGAGGGCAAATAGTATTAACTAGTGACCGACCACCTTTTGAAATTAATAATCTAGAAGATAGGTTGCGGTCGCGATTTGAAGGGGGACTACTCATTGATATAGGCGAACCGAGTTTTGAGCTGAGAACGGCCATTCTTTTAATCAAAGCAAAACAACGAAACGTTAATCTATCTATGGAAGCGGCTCAAGCGGTGGCGGCCAATATCCAAAGCACCAGAAGACTTGAGGGTTTTTTGGTTCGTCTAATCCAAGAGTCAAAAACTAAAAATCAGCCGATGTCTTTGGAAATGGTACAGTCGCTATTGGGAACCAGGCTAGAAGCGAGCCAAATAAAGCCGTTACTGGTGCGGCCCAACGAACTACTTAAAAGAGTGGCTGATTATTTTCAGGTTAATCTGAAGGACTTGCGTGGGCCATTAAGAGCGCGGCCGGTAGTGGAGCCGAGACAGCTAGCTATGTATCTATTGCGGGTGGACATGGATCTACCTCTGACGGAGATTGGAAATCTCTTTGGTGGCAGAGACCATACAACGGTGATGCACTCGGTTGAAAAGATTACCAATGAGCTGGTAGCCTCTGAATCGTTGCGAACAGATGTGGCTAACCTGAGGAAAAGTTTACAGGTATGAAAAAAAGTTGGGGGTGGTTAAGGATTGAGTATCCACTTTTCCACAAAAAAGGTGTTTTTATCCACAAAGTTTTCCACTTAAAACAGGGGCGTTTTCAACACGAAGAGAAGCCGAAATCGATCTTACAAAGATTTAATTTTCCTGTTTTCCCCGATTCTACTACTAATACTACTAATTAATACTAAGGAGTGTATGAAGGTGATTTTGCTACCGGAGAATTTTAAAAAAGCGATTTCGTATGGAGAAAGATTTGTAGCAACCAAACCCCAAATACCGGTTTTAGGAAATTTGTTGTTTCAAGCAAAAGAGGGGCAGTTTTTTGTGGCGGCGACAAATTTAGAGACAGGCATTAAGTTTCGAATCGGGGCAAAGATAGAAGGAGAGGGAGCAGTGACTGTACCGGCGCGAGTGATAAGTGAATTGGTAGCATCCTTGCCGACAGAAAAGGTTTTTTTATCAGTTGAAGGTGAGGAATTGTCGATTAAATGCGGTCGTTTTACGGCGACAATTCAAGGTTTAACTGGGGCAGAATTCCCGGTTTTTCCTAAAAAAGATAAAGGACTAACGCTAGAAGTACCAACGACGTTTTTTCAAGAAGTGGTGGAGCGGGTGGGCTTTGCTGCTTCAAGTGATGAGAGCCGACCGGTGTTGACTGGAATACTTTTTAATTGGCAGCGGCGGGTAAGGGCGGTGGCGACAGATGGTTATAGATTGAGTTTGATGGAGGCAGATTTAGGTGAAGGAGTGGTTAAAAAAGAGGTAGAGGTAAAGACATTACTACCGGCCCGGAGCCTGTCAGAGGTAGAACGGGTGTTGTCGGATTTAGGAGAGCAAACGATTAGATTAACCTGGTCATTAGAGCAGAGGCAAATGTTTTGGACAACGGGCGATTTAGAGGTGGTAGTGCGAGCCCTAGAGGGAGATTTTCCTGATTATCAAGGTATTATTCCCGGAGAGGGTGAAACAATAGTCGAGATTGACAGAAATGAATTGCTACAGGCAGTGAAGTTGGCGGCGGTATTTGCCAGAGATAGTGCCAACATTGTAAAGTGGCGGTTTACTAAGGAAGGATTGGAAATAAGCGCACGCTCGTCTCAGGTGGGAACGAATATAACCACGGTGGGAGTGGACTATCATAAAGGAAACTCGGGAACAATTGCTTTTAATAGTCGTTATCTTTTGGAGTGTTTGAGTCGATTCAGAGAAGAACGGGTGCGGTTTGAGATGACTGAAGCCTTACGGCCGGGAGTGTTTACAGGAGTAAAGAGTAAGCAGGAGTTTAAACACATTATAATGCCAGTTAGGGTTCAGGAAGAATAGTTTACCCTGACGGGTTTCTGAGAAAAGCTAGTCAGGACGCAAGAAAATAATGACTCTTTCGATTTAACTTAGGATAAATAAGAAGTACACGAGTTTTTGCGGTAACTAAATTTTTCTTGGTCCGCAATGGTTCGAAATTGTTAACCTTAGGTTTTTTGATAGTCATGCCAGGCTTTTAGCCTGGCCAATGCGACCAGCGGAAAATTTGTTACCGCTCAATCATAAATAATCGGAAAAGTAACGAGGGGGGTTAGACATTAGAAGGATTGGGGGTGGGTTGTTTGAAGGTGAGGATTTGGTGTTCATCGGGGGAAGCGACGACCCGGATGGCGACGTGGTTTTGGCCGGCAAAGAAAAGACCTTCGCCGATGTCGGCAGAGAGAAGGAAGCGGCTTTCTCCTTGGGAAAGATGAAAGGTTTTGGTGACTTTTTCAATAGCGGCGGATGACTGTTTCATGAGGAGTTGTAAAGAGGAGTTAGTAACGATGGCTTTGCCTTGATCAGTAGCCAAGAAGTCTTCAACATCTTGAGTGATGGTGGTGAGGCCGAGTAAATACTTTCTGGCTCGTTTAGCAATAGAAAAGAGGAAATTGGCAGAATCTGGGTACTTCATTAAATACCAGGCCTCATCAACGATTAAGAGACGGCGTTTCAGATTTTGTTTAACGCGGGTCCAGATGTAGTCAAGAATCAGGTACATGGCAATGGGGCGGAGGGCGTCTTCCAGGTCGCGGATACCAAAAGCGGTGAGGGGGTTTTTCAGGTCAAGGTTAGAGGCTTGGTCAAAAATACCCCGGAAAGAGCCTTTGATGAATTTTTCTAAGCGGTAAGCTAGATTTTTGGCGGTTTCTTCTTCCATTCCCAAAAGAGCTTTATACAAATCTTCCATGAGGGGAGGGGGGTTTTTTTGGGTGGAAGGGTCGGGAGTAATATTTTTGGCCCGGTAAGTAGCAACTAAGGCACGGTCGAGAATGGCTTCTTCGGTGGGATTGACGGAGCCGATCATGATCTTTAGCAGAGTATGGAGAGAGAGGATTTTTCTGCCCAGTTCGTTTTCTTCGGGATCATAGATGGCGGATAGGTCAAAGGGGTTAATTTTAACGTCGGTATTGAAGGAAAAATCAATATATTCGCCGCCGACGCTTTTGACGATTTCCTGATACTCGCCTTCTGGGTCAATGATAATGATTTCGGTATCAAACATTAAGGAACGGAGTGATTCGAGTTTGACGGCATAACTTTTGCCGGCGCCGGACTTGGCAAAAACAACCAGGTTGGCGTTTTCAAGAGAAAAGCGGTCGAAAATAACCAAGGAGTCGTTGTGTTCATTGATGCCGTAGAGGATGCCGGTGTCGCTGGTTAGTTCTGATGAGGTGAAGGGGAAGGTAGTGGCTAAAGAGGTGGTATCCATGTTGCGTTGGATAGCCAGATAGTCGCGGCCTAAGGGTAGGGTGGTTTTGAAACCCTCTTCCATTTGGAGGGTGGCGCGTTTAGAGATAATAAGCAGGGAGCCAAGAGTGGCTTGGATTTGTTGGGTGATGGTAAAGAGTTGTTCTGGAGAAGTGGCGGAGACGGTGATATAAAGGCCAAATTGAAAGAAGCGTTCGGCGCCTTTGGCGAGTTGCTCTTGGAGGAGGCGAGCGTCTTCGAGCTTGACTTGAGTGTCGATGTTGGCGATGCGGCCGCGGCCAACGTCGGATTGGATTTCGGCCTCCATTTCGGTGATTTTGCGGCGTAAATCATCCATGATAGTTTTGCCTTCAACCGGATAGATGAACATGTTAGTGTCGAGAGAATGGTTGAAATTAATTAGAGGAGAGAGCCAGTTGGGGTTGACAAAGCGGGGGTAGCCGGCCACAAACAGAACAGTAAGGTAGGTGTTGCCGATTTTTAAGTAATTAAAGTCGACCTCAATTGATTCGGGGGCGATTAAGTCTTGGACAGAGACGGTACCTTTAGAAAATTGAAGTTGGGATTTAATAAGAGGAGAGGCTTCCATTTCTTGGGGAGAAGTGGGTAGTTTTCTTAGGGTTCTTAGGGGAAGGGGAAATTTGAGGGGAAATTTTAGTTTCATGGCAGGATTTTAGAGCGTTAAGCGGTTAGCGTCTAGTGTTAAGTATAAAGCATAAACATGAGAGCGACTAGCCCTTCGACTCCTTCGACCTTACTTTTTTCGATGAGCTCAGGGTAAACGGATAGCGGATAGAGAATTTTCTTTCGTCAGTTAGGCTCGACTCGGAAAGGAAGGCAATCTACGGATTATAAACTTTTGGTTGGTGGGGCGGGAGAAGGGGTAGATTGAGGTTTGTTCGGAACAGCTGGTGGGGATGAGGTTTTATCAGCAAGTGGAGGATTCTGATTAGGGGTGGGGGATTTTAAGTGACTACCAACAAGAGGAGTGTGGTAGTCTTCTGCGGCCATGAGTTTGACGTTGCCGACCGTGTCGGGGTTATAGACGGAATAGAGAAGTTGGGTGAGTTCGGCATCAGTTAATTGGCGGGCAGTAAGGCCGATGCGATTGAATTGGCGGATAAGATGGTCGCGTTTAGGCTCTAGGGCGGTGGCGGCTTTTTGGAAAATGTAATCTTTATCGTAGGGCAGGGTGGTGGGGGCTTTGAAAGTTAAAGGGCTAGCGGCAGAGAGGCCGAGTTCAAGGCGAGAATAAGGGATCACCACGTAGAATTTTTTATCTAATACATTACCTTCTTTGACAATTTTAGCGATAAACTGGCGGTAGCGGTTGATTTGGAGACGGCGTTTTTCTTGATAGGTCTTCTTTTCTTGATTTTCGAGGAGTTTGACATAATTTGAAACGTCTTTTCTTTGGGAACGAATGAGAATCTGGACGGAGAAAGTGAGGGAGTTTAAGAGAGCGGCATAGGCATAGATGGTGGCTTCTTGTTCCTGTTCAGAAAGGAGGTCAAAGTTGACGGCGTTTAACCTTAAAACCATGGCAACCGAACCGTCTTTTAAAAGAACTAAATTGTGGTTAATGTCGGCGATATCGAGGTGGTTTTGGGTGGTAGAGCGAATGGGAATGGTAGGCATACTGAAAAATTAAAAATTTAAAGTTTAAAATTTAAAACTAATTTGGTGGTTTGGTGGTGTTTGGTTGGATTGAGTCGTCGCCCCTGGCGCGGATTTCGAGAGGGGGATAGATTTTATCCTCTAATTTTAGAGTAATTGTATCAAAGATTAAGGGGTCTTTTTCGACGATGAGAGTGTAGTGGCCCCTTTTTAAGGGAGTGATAGAGAAGAATTGGCCTAACTTATTGGTTTTGGTAGCTCTGACAGGGAGGTTATTTTCGTTTAAGACTTCTAAAATGGCGTTTTCGACGATTTTGCCTTGATGGTCAAGGATCATGCCAACCAGGACGTTGGGTTGGGTGGGAAGAGAAGGAAAGGGGAGGTCGGGGTTGGTAATGGCGGCGTGACCAGGAGAAGGAGGGGAAATTTTAATGATGCCTTCGGGTGTGGGTTGGGGAGTGGTGGCGGCCGGTGGAGGGGGGGGAGGGGCCGGTTTAGGTTTAGGTGGGATAGCAATAGAGACGGGTATGGTAATTTGAGGTTGGGGATTAGGTTTTGTAGGAGGCAGAGAAGAGGGTTGAGACGGGGTGGGGTTAAGGGGTTGGGTGAAGAGTTGGGAAATTTGGTTTAAAAAACTTTGTTCGAAGTGTTCTACCTGGCTAGGTTCCCCGCCGCTAAAGCTTTTTGGGGTAAACCTCCCTTCACCCGGTTGGGCTGGAGGTTGGGGGAGCAAAGGTGAAACAGCGGTTTTGGCTGGTTGGAAGACTGAAGGGAGTTGGGGAGACTTCCTCCATAGATATTGGGTGGGATTATAAATGGATTTAATAAAGGCAAGGATCCAGCGGTCGAGGGGGCGTTCCTCAAGGGGCATGAAAGCAAAAGCAATGCCGGCAAAAACAGAGAGAGTAATGAGGGGAAGTTTGATGATGCCGGGAAGATTGGTGGAGTAGAAGATAAAGGCGACGGCGCCGCCAGCCAATAATTCCAAGAATTGTTTAATAGTCATGTCGCCGATGAGGCGGAATTGGTAGCTGGTGATGTTTTGAGGAATGGGGTGTTGTTGCATAGTTAGTTTAGTGATTGTCGGCGCTGTTGTCGGCCAACATAAATTTGTTCAGTCATGAATGGTTTGTCTTGGTTATTATATTTTATCGGTAGTCAAGCCAGGCTGAAGGCCTGGCCAACATGACTTTCACAAATTTGTTGGCCTTTCGTGTCGAACCTTTAACCTTAAACAAGTTAATATTAACAGGAGGAGGAGGGATTTTCCAGGGGGGGGAGTTAGTATTATGTATCAAGTATTAAGGGGAAGGGGTGGGTTCGAGGACTGTATATGATGTCTCTTTTAGATTGACGCCAATTTTTTCCAAATCGTTTAGGGCTTGTTGGACGATGGTTTGGCGCTCGGTGGGAGAGGGAGTGATTAAAAGACGGATGCGGAAAGATTTTTTTTCAAAATCATAGATAATGCGGTAGGTTTTGGTTTCGATGGGTAAGCTTTTATACCAAGGGTTTTGTTTTATAAACTCAGTCCAAGTTTGGCCGAAAATGAGGTCGTCGGCGATTTGTTCACGACCTTGTTCTTCTAGCTCAAGCGAGCTGTAAAAGTTAGTGGTGAAGGAGAAGGAGTGGATTGAATTTTGGTCAAAAGAGATGGTGATGGTGTAGCGGGTGTCTTTGGTAAAAAAGTTGGTTGGGGTGACCAAAAGTTGGTCTGGAGACGGCCATGTTAATTGAAAAGTGGCAGAAGGCTCGGCGGTAACGGTGGTTTGGGCTTGTTGGTTGGAGGATAAAGGATTAGCGAAGGTGATGGTAAGAGGAGTATTGTCCAGGATCAATTCGGCATTATTGGCCGGGACGGTGGATTTGACGGTGGGGGTGGGGGGTTTGGAGACGAAAAACCTGACTAAAATTAGAATAAAAATAAGAATGATAAGGCTAAAAATGAGGATTAGTTTTGATTTCATGGTAAGCCGATACCTTCAACAATTATACCGGGGAGGTTTTGCAGGCCTTGACCAGAGTCGTTAAAGGAAAGAGATCCGGTCTTGGTGGGGGCGTTGGATTGGATAAAGACGACGGCGTCAGACGAAACGTTGGCGATAATGGCGACGTGGTTGGTGCGGGGTGGGCCTGATTCGACGCGGAAGAAAATGACGCTGCCGATAGCGGCGTTTTGAGGGGTAATGTTGGCAGCGGGAATGAAACGGCGGGCGGCAGTAAAATCTGCCTGCATAGTGCTTGAGAGATAGACGACACGCGGTAAATTGCCGCCAGTTTCCTGGTAGGCTTTGACGACCAACTGGGTGCACCAGAAAAGGTTACTGGCGCTGGTTTCCACCAGTCTTCGAGGAGGGTTGGGGTTAGTGGCAAAGAGGTTTTCGTTGAATAGATCGGGGTAGTTGGGAAGGTAGGTGGTAGTATCGGTGGGAAAGTCTCCGGGGGAGCGATTCCAAAAACACCAGAAGCCTTGGTAGAGGTCGGAAGTAATTTCCCAAGCGCGAGCGGCAATGGGGTTACTGGGTTTAGTGGCAGGGTCTAGAGGTTGTTTTTCTTGGGTGCAACCTGCAAAGTCGGGAGTAAAGGCGACGTCGGCGACCGGGCCGACGGGGTGGATTTGGGCGGCAGATTGGGGTTGGATTTGAATGAGGTAAACCAGAAGGATAACTGCTAGGGCAATGAGGACGGCGGCAGCGGCGATAATTAGGACCTTGGCTCCGACTAAAGCCAATAACCCGCCGCCGCCGACGCCGAGTTTGCCC
Source organism: Microgenomates group bacterium RIFCSPHIGHO2_01_FULL_45_11 (assembly GCA_001803465.1). Classification (GTDB taxonomy): domain Bacteria; phylum Patescibacteriota; class Microgenomatia; order UBA1400; family 2-01-FULL-45-11; genus 2-01-FULL-45-11. The sequence goes on from MHDE01000016.1 coordinate 21,895, forward strand.
AAGAGAGCGGTGCCGCCTTTGGTGAGGGCGCCTAAGGCGGGGCGGAGAAAACTAGTCAGTTTGGGGATGAGGCTACTAAAAAAGCGGGAGGATTGGATGGAGATTTTGCTAGTGATATTGCCGAGTTGGGAGCGAAGCCAAGAACTAATAGCAGAACGGGGGCTAGCTAGAATTTGACGCAAAAGTGAAGTTTCGGTTTCGGAGGTAAATTCCGGGATTAAATCGGTGGCTTTGAGAAAGTCGTGAAGGTTAAGGGTTTTTTGGCGGGGAAAGAGGGCTTCCCGAAAGCGGTAGATAAGGCCGCGGAGGTTAAAACCAGGCTGGTATTGGCTGGTGGTTTGGAGCCTGGCGGCTTGGTGTTTAGTGAGAGTGGTTTGGGCGGAGGGTTGGCTAGCTTGGGTTTTTAATTGGTTAAAAAAGGTGTTGACGTTATAACCCTTTCGGGACAGCCAGGCATAGAGATTTTTGGTGTAGTTGGTTTGGGTAGGGTCGTGGGGGTTAAGGGTGCTTAATTGAGGAATATTAGTTAAACTTTGAGCTAAAGCGAGGTTGGCGTGGTCAAGGAGGGTTTGGGCGAGGGGGTCGGGCAAATTATAGGCGATTTGGGCAGCGGCGACGGGGTTGATGCCGGCGGCCTGGAAAATACCTTGTAAATAAGGTTTTAGGTTTTGGCCGGTAACCAGGTTGGGGTGAGTTAAGGTGTGGAGTTTGACGATATCAAGGATTTTTTGAGAGTGGGTGGTGGCATCAGCTTGGGAATAACGGGCTTGGGTTTGGAGAGCGATGGTAAGTTGGTCCTTTATTCCAAGGCCGGACAGAGCTTGGGTTTGGAGTTTAGCGAAGGAGCCGGTTTCTAGGGATTGGACGAGAGGTTTAAGGCTGGCATCGGTATTTAAGGGTTGGAGAGAGGTTTGAAGGGGGTCATAGAGGTTTTTTAAGTGGTGGCTTAAAAATTGAGCACCGAGACTATGTTGGGCGGCTTGTTCGATGGCTTTTAGGGTAGTTTCGGTCAACGAACCTTTAGAGACTAAGAGTTGTTGAAAGATGCTATCGGTCAAGGCCTGCTGGGTGGAAGGGCTAGAAAGGGCTTTGGTGAGGCTGGCTCGGAGAGGGTGGGATTGGATTTGGCTGGTCAGGGTTTGGTTGACGCGAGAGACGATAGCCTGTTTGAGTTGGTTTAGGTGGGCGACTTCTTGGGCGTATTGGCGTTGGGAGTCGAGGAGGTCGGGGAGTTTGGAGGGAGCAGTAGGTGTTTCAGTCTCTGGGGATGGCTGGGGAATGGCAACCGCGGCGGTGAGTGGTTTTTCTTCCTGGTTTTCTTTGACTGTTTTAGGATCAGCCATGAATATATGATACCAGACAATAAAATTAATGGTGGTGACAAAATTTTGCTGTTTTCAGGGCTAATTGTGTTAAAATATGACCATGAAGAGTAAGATGACTGGTGATAAGGATTATCAAGATGAGCTTGACGTATATGAAGCCTTGTTTAATATGGAAAAAAAGGAGGGGAAGAAATTGTTGACTGATGAGCAGCGAAATAAACTGATCCAAAGTGGGCGGATGACTAACTCTGGGGAGGGTAGTTATAAAAAAGGGACAAGGTTTGATATGAAGAAGATGAAGCAGACTTACGAAATTGTCTCTGGTTTACTTGTTCGCATGGATCAGTATAAGAGACGTTTTTATTCAGATGAGGCATGGGACAATTATTCTGAAGAAGAGCGGAAACGAGCGAGAGGGTTTATGTTTTTAAAAATATTTAAGAAAAGCCCTAGAGAATACGGTTTTGAGTTGTACAAAAAAATGACAGGATGATCTATGGCTGGTGAAATTACTATACCCCAATCAGAGCAAATTGCTGCTGGTGTTCAGGAGCGGTTGGCTGATGTAGTGGGACAGGGTCCTGAGGGTGAGGAGTTTTACCGATTGTGGGATCGTTTTGGTGATATTGATATTTCTGGCGAACAATTGTCTGACGAAGTGAAAGATAGAATTGAGGAGGTTAAGACTGATAAGAAATTGAGAGCGACAGCTCGTAGATTGGGACGATTACTTGGTTCCCAACCCGCCCCAGGCTTACAAGATCAGATACATGACCTGGCGGATAAACTTAAAGACGACTACGTGCCAATGGCAGTTGCGGGGATTGAGATGGATATTGCGGATGAGTTGGAGGAAGAGCCAGAGGTACAGGTTGATCCTGAGCAAGAGTACATTGATACTGTTCGGCGTCGCCTGAATGGCTTAGGGCGAGCACACCAAAGATATCAAGAGGAAGGAGCAATTCCACCCCAAGAGCTTTTTAAGGTAAGACAAATTCTTCTAGAAATTGAGAGCGAGATTCCGGGAAGAGTTACCAACCTACGCCGCCATCCAGCACTATTTAGGTCTGTGCGGAATGTAAGTGGTCTTTTTGACTCGTTGGCTGTTCGTAGGATTGGAGAGCGGTCGATGAGTAGGCAAGAGACGTTTGAAAGTTTGAGAGAAGCAGTTGAGTTGGATACAGGGATAGATATATCTCATGCTAGTGGGTTTTTGCGGTGGTTTCGCGACATAGAACTTCGACTGCTGGAGAAATATAAGAATGATGCTATTAATCTAGAAGACCGGATGAATTTTCCTATCGGGGTGTTTCAAATGAACATTGGAAATGCGCTGCAGTTATTACCTAACGATCCTAAGGAATTTAGGGGTTTGGATAAAATTAGCCAGTTTATGGGAGAGCAGATTGATATTGAGAAGTTTAGGGTTCTTTTGGAGCAGGAGATGAAGTTTTTATCGGTGGGAGCAATTCGAAGATTACAAATTCTACGAGTTTACGGAGATTTAGCAAAACAGGTGGAGGCAATGCAGGGCTTTGCTGAGGGAGGGAGTTTAATGCAGCTTGATGCTGACGCTTGGGAGCAGGTGGGACGATTTTTACCATTTTATTCATTTGAGAAGGAAAATGGTAAATATAAATCCCGACAGGAGGAGATGGTTTTAGATAAGCCGATTGGTTGGGCAGAGAGTTTTAAGACAGCTATGGCTCGCTATATGATCATGCGGCGGGTATGGCAGGACACTGTGCCTTTAAAGTTTAAGATTGTTGAAAGTGGTAGGCGACGCAGTTTAGTAGTTTTGAGTGGCGGTTTTGATGCAAAAAAAATTGAGCATGGTCGGGTATTTGATTATATGGCAAGTTTGCAAAATCCGGCTTTTGGGCTACAAGAGGATGAGGTTTTTAACGGTAACACAGCAGCGGTAGCCTCATTTTTGGAACAGATGGGATTTATACCTAATGGAATAGAGCTTGGTGATGTTAGTTTTGTTGATTATGATACATTTCAAGAAACGGTGGGCGAAGAAGATCAATGGTTGGTACCGGGTTTTGAAGGAAGGCGAGAGCTCTACAGGTTTGAAACTGACGATAAGTACTCCGGTTTTCGCGATAAGATCCAGCTAGCTAGGGACGGAAAGTGGCTGGATGGAAATTTGTTTTGGACCAATCCAGCGTTGAGTCAAGACTTGCAGGAAAGAATTAGAAATAGGATTCGACTGTGGGCTGGGGGAGTTAATCCGGATGTTAGTTCTCCTGGTTCGGATACCTATCGGCAAGCAATGGAAGTTGGAAGTTTAGTAGAGCAGGCAGCTTATAACTTAATGTTTTCAACTGGGGTAGCTCAGTATTTGGATATGGATCAAGGTGATCAGGGTTTGAATTTGGTGTTGCAGACCCGACGTTACATGAATGTTCAGTCTCGGAGTGGAAGAGCAGCAGCAGGGAGTGAGTTAATGAGGCATTTAAACCGAATAGCACCAACCTTTTTTGAGACTATTTTAGTGGGTAAACCAGAACCTTTTGTGGGACATCCAAAAGTTGAGGGGGATGCTGTCAATTTACCTCCAAGCTTTGAGGAATGGTTGCTGCGGACAAATTATTCCTGGAGAGATATAAAAATTCGCCTGCAGCCTGGGGCTCCGAATCCAGACAGAGTTTGGTCTAATATGTTGTTTTTTGGATCAGAGGCATTTAGCTACGCTCGGGGAGATAAGGTTTTTGATTTTGGAAACCTAGCCAAGCCGTTACCTGGTATCACTGGAGAAGTTCAGATAAACGAGGAGATAGCCGCTCAGATGCAGTTGTTGTGGAAGATGATCTATCTTTGGACGGCAATACCTCAAGCCCAGAACCATTTGCATCATATGTATCAAGAGAAAGGTAAATATCCGGTGCTTTCACCTATAGAGACGGCTAGGAGAGTTTTTAAGCAAATTTTAATTCAAAATTTGGCGAGACATAATCCAAAAGGACTCTTTAGAAGTCTTACTGGCGTGTTTGCTCAACGTGAAGCAACGCCAATGAAACCAGATGACGATCAAGCTTTCAGGGCGATTTGTAATGAAGTTTTAAAGATGGTTCACTATGATTGGTTAGGAAATGAGGTAGGGAGGGGTAAAAGGCTTTTTTCCCAAAACGAAGTAGAAAATATGTTAAATATGGCTGGTTCGGGCGAAGTAGCTACAGTGAGAAGGCTTTTTGGATCAACGTAGCTTATTACTTGAATGTAAACCCTGGTATTGTTATTCCTTTTCCTCCGGTACCTGGTATTCTGGCGGTTCCTGGAATTGTGAATCTTCTTAGCCAACCTCTTTGCTTGAATTCTTCTTCTGGACTCTTTCCAAGCAGCATGTTTACGGTTTCTTTATAGCGGAGGTTGGCTTGGATCAGCTCACCAAGTTCTGATTTGACGCCGAACATTTCTTTGATCAATTTAGCTACCTCCGGGAGTAGCATGATTATACCAAGGCCGATCAAGGCCTTGACGTGCTCGACGCCGAATTCTTCGCGACCTTGGTTGGCGCCTAAACCAGTGCCGCGGGAGGTGATTAAGGGCGGGACGAAACCGGAGCCTTCGCGGAAGCCAAAGCCAGCGCCTTGGGCACCCTGTGTCGGAGCGATACCCAAACCGGTGACGTCTTCGCCGGCAGAGTTGGTGCCCACCAAGGCAGCGCCGACTAAGACCATGATGGCCACAGCCGGGAAAACGGCGGCGTTAGCGACCAAGCCTTTGAGCCAACCAGTAAAGGTTTGAGAGTTAGGCAGGGCGTTTAGGAGGAGTTGGATAGGGGCAAAGACGACGGCGATGATAATACCGATATAGGCAAAAAGAAGGCTTAAGAGGGTGCGAAAGAGGGCGATGATGATGGCAATGGAGATGATGACATAGGCGATGATGTCAATGATGCCGTCGGTAATCCACCAATTGGGAATGCCAAACAGTCCAGAGGCGACGGCAGAGACGGCGTTAGCGGCGCTACCGGCGGTTTCTAAGGGGGCGATTAAAAAGCTAAAGCCGATTCTAAAGATGCTAAAGCCAAAGAGGGCGTTACGGGCTGTAACGGCGCTTGACAATAGGCCGGCGGTTTCCAGGACGCCGGTAAAGAGGAAAATAGATAAGTAAATGAGGTCGACGACAAAGCCGGCGATGGCATAGGAGAAAGTAATGAGGATGAGGGTTAGGACCATTTTGGGGAGGGCGGCTTGGACGGTGACGACGGTTTGGGCATCCAGACGGGCGCGAAACATAATCATGAAGCCGACGACGACGAAAATGATAATAAAGAAAAAGTAGGCGACGTTACGGAAGGCTTTCCAAACGTTTAGAACCGGGGTTAAGGAGGTAAAGCCGATGCCTTGGGCGTAGGCGGGCTTGACGCCGGGGACGCCAACGCTGTCTAAGAGGTTAGCGATGTAGTGGCTACTTTGCACCGGCGGGGTGGTAATCATAAAAGCTAGAAACTTGGAGGCGGTGGGGATGGCGCCTTGGTCGGTGACTTCGCCTTCGCTGGTAGTACAGCCGGTGATGGCGCAACCGAGGCTAATGCCCAAAGACTCAAAGTTTTCTTTAGAAAACTTATCGATATTGGCGTTTTGATCTTGTCCCCGGGAGTCGATTCTATCCTGGAAGGAGGCGGGGAGGGCGGGGTTAGCCGCCGCTTGCGCAGCAGGCGCAAAGAACAAAGAGCAGAAAGCAATGAACAATGAGACAAAGAGGAATTTTGTCATGTAAGGGAATTGTAACATAGTATAGAGAACAGGGTATATGGTTTAGGGTATAGAGAATAGACTTAAGAATTAAGAAGAAAGTTTAGAAAGAAGATAAAAGAAGTAAGAAGTAAAATATATTTTGTCGCTTCTGTCTTCCGTCTCTTTCTGTCTTCTAAACTAATTTCTTCCTTCTTGTATCTAATATCTATCTCTTGTAACTAGGGGTTGAGAGATTCCCGACACTCACTGCAGTAGGGTTCTTGTTGGACGTCGGGTAAGCGCTGACCGGTTTCGATTAGGTGTTTGGCAAAATCGCAGTAGTCAACGCCCGCGCCCCAGCGGCATTGGGTGCAGGCGTCGGGAAAACAGCCATTTTGGATGCCATAGTAGTAGGCTAAAATTTCGTATTCGGTGGGGCCGACGGGGTAGTCGGCGGAGATTTCCTCCGACCATTCCCAGGTATTGCAGCGGACGCGGTTGCCAGCTTGGCCCAGGTTGGTTTCGGCAACGCATTTGTCGACGGAGAGCAGTCGGGCAGCTAAAACCCAGGCGTCGGGGAGGCTACAGACGTTTAAATTTTGGCCGGCGGACAAAGGCTCGACCCGGCCGCCTAAAATTTGCATGGGGCCGCAGGCGCCGACGGAATTACAGCAGTCGGGACCAGGGCTACCGGGGTTACTGCCGGTTTCGATTTCCCAAATGGCAGCTAAGAATTCGCAGGGGACGTTATGGTCGCGGGCGATGTCACACATGGCCTCTGTCTGGTTGAGGTTGCCGTAGGTTTGGATGAGTTGGCGGGCTAGGGCAAAGGGGTCGGTGGGGCAGGCGGCTTGGTAGGCGGAGAGGTCGCGGCCAGAAACGCCGAGCTTTTCGGCCAAGGTGGGGTCGCGAGCGAGGAGCTCGGGGTACTGACACATGGAGCTAAAGTGCTCGGGATCATCGAGGGAGCGGAGGTTTTGGCCGGCGTTTAGGGTTTCGGTATAGGTAAAAGCTTCGCCTAAAATGTTGGCGACGAGGTTAGCAAGAGAGGAAAATTTGGCCTTGACGTCTTTGGTGACTGTGGTTTGGGCACCCGTATCCGGATCGGTGATGGTTTCTTGGTATTGACCGATAGTGGTTTCGGCTTGGGCGGGGGTGTCGGATAAGGCATAGGGGACGGCGACGTCTTTGAAGGCATTAGCGACGGCAAGGGGGAAGAAATTGGCGGCGTATTCTTTGGAGACTTGGCCCAAAAGGAAGCTTTCATAGGGTTGGACGACCCAGATACTATAGGTATAGAGGGGTTGGCGGGTAAGGATACGGTCGACTAAGATATTGAGAAGGTTGAAGAACCAGGGGGTGGGGGCAGGAGGAGTGGGGGTTAAGCCGCCGGTGAATTGGGTTTCGGCGGCGTCGGTATTGATACAGCTTTTGGTTTTGACGATATCGACGACATAGCTAGCTTGAGGATTTTGAGCAGGAGGAATGTCGGTGCCGCTGCCCTGGCTCAATTCTCTAACAGTATTTTTAACAGCAGTCAGTTTTTTCTGGCAGTTTTCGAGGCTGGTGGAACGGCAAAAACGATCGGGGGCAAACTCGCTCGCGCCGACTAGGCCGGCGACGGGAACTTCGTAGACGACGGACTGATTGGCTTCAAGGGTAAAGTAGTCTAAGAAAGACTGGGTGTTCTTATGGCGGCTAACGACAATATAGAGGGGAATTAAGGCTTTGCTGGC
>MHDE01000016.1:29653-30797 GCA_001803465.1 Microgenomates group bacterium RIFCSPHIGHO2_01_FULL_45_11
GGTGTTTTCGATGACTTCTTGGTTATAAGGGCCAGTTTCGGAGAGTTTATATTTGTTGTAGCACTTGGTATTGTCGGGAGCAGTGCCAGCGACGCAGGAGACAATTTTTTGAGCTTCGGCTTGAGATTTTTGGAATTGTTCTTTTTGGGTGGTGAGTAAACGGTCGGAATTGTAGCAGAGAAGGTTGACGCGACCACCGGGGAGGAGGCAGAAGTTGGGAAACTTTTGGGCGCATTCGGCGGGAGTTAAGGATTGACCGTTAACGCTTAATGCCTCGCAGGTAGCTTCGAAAGTGGCGGGGTTATAGTTGCCATAATAATTGGTGAGGGCATTTTGGTTGGGGGGAAGGAGGTTGTCGGTATTCAAGTTTTGGGTGAGGACGGCGGCGTTAGCGCTAAAGTTAGCTAAATCGATGGGGTCGGTGGTGACAAAGCCGCCGCGAGCTTCGGCCCGATCAAAGAGGTCTCCTAATTGTTCAGCCTTTTCCACTTCGCTGGCGTTATAAGAAACCGAGAGCGACTGGTTTTCTAAACAGGCGACAACGGCGTTTTGCTGATACTCCTTGGAGAGGGTGCTAGTGGGATTATGATAGGGAGCCAGACTACAATCTCGGTCGGAGATATTTTCTTGGCTGGTGTCAAAGAGGTAAGGAACGAGGCCGTTAGCATAGTCGGGGGTTTGGTTACAGGAGACTTGCGCCCTGGCGGGCGCAGTGAATAGTGAATAGTGAATAGTGAATAGTAGCAAAGTGATGAGGAGAGATTTCATCTGGGGTAATTATAGCAGGCAGGAGACAGTAGCGACTAGTGAATAGGGAATAGCGAGTAGACAACAGCAAACAGACAATAGACAACAGTAAAAAGCAGGAAGTAGGAAGCAAGAAGAAAGTTTAGAATGAAGATTTAAGAGATAAGAAGTAAGATATAGAGTCTTACCTCTTCCATCTCTTTCTTCCGTCTAAACTAATTTCTTCCTTCTTGATTCTTAATTCTATCTACTATGAATTTCGATTTACGTTCTACGGATGATCTTTACTGGATAAACGGCAGTTTAAAAATTGTCACTTCGACGCCGGTAAACTCTTGGATAAAGGAGAGGAGGAACCAGGCGAGGAGGGCGAGAACAAGGCCGCCAACGGCGAAAG
>MHDE01000017.1:0-1909 GCA_001803465.1 Microgenomates group bacterium RIFCSPHIGHO2_01_FULL_45_11
CAAGATAAAGCGGCTGATTTGGTTGATACCCAAAGTAAAGCTACTAACCCGTTCGGTTTCCAGGCTAACTTTGGCAATTTGGCCTAAAGCGGTATGGTTGCCGGTAGCAATGACCAGCCCCTCGGCGTAGCCGGCGACCACAGTGGTGCCGGCAAAACCGATGTTTTCAGCTTGATGAAATTGCCGGGGTGGAGAACTTAAGGGCTTGACGACTTTAGCGACAGGAACTGATTCGCCGGTGAGAACTGATTCATCGAGGTTTAAGTTATTGAGTTTTATCCAACGGACATCGGCGGCGATAATGTCTCCCGGCTCGAGCAAAAGAAGATCACCGGGAACGAGATTTTCACTATAGATTTCTTGTTCACGGTTGTCCCGGCGGAGGCGGCTTTTAGGCCGGATGAGGCGGCGGAGGAGAAAGGCGGTTTGTTCGGAGCGATATTCCTGGTAGAAACCGATAGTGGTGTTTAAGCCGATAAAGATTAGGATAAAAGCGGCGTCCCAGCGTTCGCCTAAGAGGAGGGCAAGGAGAGCGGCGGCGATTAAAAGGTAAATAAAGGAGGAGAGTAGTTGTCTTACCAGGATGAACCACCAGTGAAACTTTTTTTCGTGAATGCGGTTTAAACCGACCTCTGAGAGACGAAGGCTGACTTGAGAGGAAGTCAGGCCAAAATCAAGGGAAGTATTGAGTTTATCGGCAAGGGTTTCGAGAGTAAGGATGGCGGCTTCAGTGAAAGTAAGACTCATTTAACCAGCTTTAATTTTTCTTCCAGTTGGCTGAGGGCTTTTTGGGGAAGGAGAATTTTTCTGGGTGTAGCGATGAGAATGGCGACAGCGAGAGTGGTTGAAACTAAACCAACGAGGGAGAGGGTGCGTTGATTGCCAACAACACCAGCGAAAGCGCCGGCAAGAATAGGGCCGATGATATAGGCGAGGCTACTAGCGGTTCGCTCTAAAGCTATCATGTCGTTTCCGAGCCCTCTTAAACGAGTGATGTAATCTTCAGAAGCGGCTAAAATTTCTGGAACGGCAATGCCGGAGAAGAAAGATGAGATGAAAACGAAAAGGAGAAGGAGAGGAGTGGAGGTAGTAAAGCCGGCGACAAAAAGGAAAAGGCCACTAATAATGCCGGTAAGAAAAGCAATGTGTCTTTTGCCCCAACGGGCGGCTCGCTGCACCAAAATAATGGCCAGCAAGTTGGGAGCCATGTAGGCGGTGATGAGCCAGCCACCGAAGGGGTGAGATGATTTTAGCTCTTCTGACAGGAGGGTGCCGACGCTCCAAAAGGTGGCGTCGACCATGATGGCGGTTAAGGTAAAGAGCCAGACGGGCCAGACATGGCGGAAGAGGAGGCGCCAGATAATGAATTCATCCAGGATGGTGCGTTTAGGGGGAGGGGGAGGCAGATGAGGGTGGACTTTTCTGCCCAGGGTGAGATGAAAGAAGAGGGAAGCGAGCAGGCTAAAGAGAAAGAATAAGGTGGCAGCTAGGAAGGGGAATTTGGTGTCGCTCGCGATGAGGAAGCTGGCAATGAGAGGGCCGACGAGATAGGCGCAGGATTTGAAGGAGTAAATTGTACCCCACGATTTGGCGTTATCTAAGCGGCGTTCCACTTCGCTGACGAAGTGGAAACTGGAAAACTCCATTAGTTCAAAGTAAATTCCCCACGAAGACATGGCGAGGAGGAAGAGAGGAATGAGGGGAGGTAGGGTGAGAAGGCTTAAAGGGAAGGAGAGGCCGATGATAATAGTCCAGAACAGGAAGAAGTAATAGTTTTTGTTGCCAAAGATTTTGCCGATAACGACGTCGGCGATAAAGCCGACCACCGAGGAACTGGCGAGAAGCAGGCCCATGTAAAAGGGACTACCGACGAACGACTCGATGTAGACTGGAGCGGAATAGGCCATGA
>MHDE01000017.1:1927-7775 GCA_001803465.1 Microgenomates group bacterium RIFCSPHIGHO2_01_FULL_45_11
CGATAAACATGATGATTGAGTAGCCAAAGAGAGAAATAGAAAGAGGACTTAAGAGCAGATGCCAATGGCGGTGGCGAGCGAAGCGGCTGGGTTGGGAACTCATACTATTAATAGTATAGGAAATGGCAATCAGTTAGAAGTTAACATTTGAAGCGTGGTGAGAAGTCTTCTACCCCGGGCCCTTCAGCAGTGAGTTTAGGGCCGAACTGCTTAGACCGAAGGAACATCCTGACTGTAAGGTGGAGGGAGTTTCATGTTGCGGTAGAGTTTTAATATGATATACTATGGGGGTTACCAGTCAAAAGGATAGAGTAAAACTCCGCAGTAGCAATGGTTAGAACTTCTCCCTTTTTAGGGTCAATTGTTTCCAGGAGTAATTAATTATAGAGAAATATCTTATTTAGTGAATATTTTTTGTTATGTGGAGAGGAGGTGAATAGATTTCATGGCAGCTAAGTTATTTGTAGGCGGTTTGTCGTGGGGTACAACCGACGACACGCTCAAGGATTTTTTCGCTCAAGCGGGAACAGTGGTATCAGCCACAGTAATAACCGACAAGTTTTCCGGTCGATCCAAGGGTTTTGGATTCGTGGAGATGTCGACTGACGCGGAAGCGGATACAGCGATAGAAAAACTCAACGGGCAAACGCTTGATAACCGTAGCATTACCGTCAATAAAGCTCGACCGCAGGTCCCTCGGGAAAATCGGTTTGGCGACAGGCCGCATCAAGGCGGCGGTTACCAGAGTAAAGGCGGTTTTCGCGGCAATAGATAAGGCTTAAAGCAAAATTCCCTGTAGAATTTTCCTTTTAGGTTTTGTCGTAGTTTAAACCCCGAAAACGGGGGTTGTTGGTTATGGCAAAAATAGTTTATTCCAAGACAGCCGAAACCCCGATTTAATCGGGGCTGAAGGCGATTCTAATGGCGTGATCCGCCAGCTGGCGGAGAACACAAGGCGGAACAACTATTACCTTATAAATATCGGGGAATCGAAGTCCCTTGCTCCGGAAGTTTATAAATCCCGAAGACAGGGGTTGTTGGTGATGGCAAAAATAGTTTATGATGAGAGCGGACAGCTACTTATCAAGGTTATGGAAAGGGGGTGGAAATGATGATGTATAGATTTGGTGGGATGATGAACGGTTCTTGGGGAGCTTTTGGGTTGATTACTTGGATATTACTGATTTTGTTTTTGGTTCTTGGTATCATGTATTTCGTGCGTGAGATTGATAAACCCAAGAGAAAGTAACTCTCAACCGTATCTATGAATTGGTATGTAGCAGCATTTTTGTCCGCGGTGTTTGCGGCGTTGACGTCGATTTTAGCAAAAATTGGGATCAAGAATGTTGACAGTAATCTAGCGACGGCGATTCGGACGACGGTAATTTTGGTGTTTACCTGGGGGATTGTAATAGCACAGGGTACGGCGACTGGTCTAACCAAGATTGGCCGAACTGGCATGGTGTTTCTGGTATTATCTGGAGTGGGGACGGGGTTATCGTGGCTGTTTTACTTTTATGCCTTGAAAGTGGGTGAGGTCAGTAAAGTGGTGCCGATTGATAAGTTGAGTTTAGTGTTAACCATCCTTTTTGCCGGACTAATTTTAAAAGAAAAGATTACGGGAGTGGTGGTTTTGGGGGCTCTACTCATGACCGGTGGGGCGCTTTTAATTGCTTATGCCAAATGAAGGGAGGAGCGATGAAGGGTTATTCCAAGGGGAACATAAATACTCCGGGCCTGCGCCCGAAGGATTTTTATTTTGCCCACATTGAAGAGAAGACGCTAGCTAATTCGAACTATCGGCAGGTACTTTATACCGGTCCAAAGAGTCAGCTTGTACTAATGAGTCTGGCGCCGGGCGAGGAGATCGGCGAAGAGATTCATGAAGACCATGATCAATTTTTTCGGTTTGAAAGTGGTGAGGGAGAAGTGGTGGTAGTCGATGACGTGTTTACCGTCAGGGATGGGGACTGTGTGGTGGTGCCGGCGGGAGCCAAGCATAATGTGATTAATACCTCTAGTACGTTGCCGCTTAAACTTTATACCATCTATTCACCGCCGGAACATCCGGACGGGACGGTGCAGAAAACCAGGGTGGAAGCGATGGCAGCGGAAGGGTAGTGTTAAGGGTAAATTTAAAAAGGCAGATCGCTTTGATAAGACATTGGTTTTTGGGTGCAAAGGCGGTAGTAGCACCACTTGCAGCCATCGGGATTTTCTGGTGGAGTGGGGCCATTTAAGAGTTTGGAGACTTCAGAAATAAAGGCGTAGAATCTGTCCATATCTTCTTTAATTTCAAACCATTGGGGTTTGGCTTTAAAGATTACATCTTCGCCGGGGAAAGAAATTGCTTCGGGGTTGATGGCGACAATTCCCATGGCGCTCACTTTTTTAGGTGAACCAAAAGCGGGATTTTCCAAGGCAAATTTGTAAGCGTGGAGTTGGGCAAAAAATTTTTGGATTTTGTCTTCTGTCGGGTCGGTGATTTTAAAATCAATTACCGAATAGGTGCCGTCGTCGAGGCGCGAAGCAACGTCAAAGCGCCCGCCGATAAAACAATCGTTAGTGGGAGGAATGGGTTTAGATTTTAAAAAACCTTCTTTGACCTCAATTTTTCCAGCGGGAAGTGAAGAATTAATTTCTCTTAAATCCATGCCGATAAGGGTGTTTTGCAGAAGGGAATTCATTTTACTAAAGACGCCGGGCATGCCGATCGAGGGCAGTTCTTTGATAACCCCCGTCGCTTTCTGGTAATAGCAGTGTTTACAGTCTTGGTAGAGATATTTGAAATCAGACGGAGAGAGTTTGTACATCAATTCTTTATACCACTTTTTGTAAGCAAGCCTAAACCCCCAGTCAGACTCGGAGGCTGAAGGCTGGGAGACTTTTTAATAATCGTATCTTTCGGGTTATCTCCTAATTGAAATATCTAATAATTACGTCTGAGAAAAAGGTGTCGATGATAAATTCTTTCTTTTTTAACTCGAGTTTTCCAGGAATTTCCGGTATTAAGCAGTTGTTTACTCGGTGGTGATTTATGGCCCAGACTATAATCATGCCGTTATCCGACCCACCTTCTTTGTGGACAAATTTTTTGTAGCCTTCAATGAAGGCGTAGCCGAGAGCTGGGTCGGATGGATCGTCTAAACCATTAAGTAAACCGATGCTTTGTTTTTTAATTTTTTGGTTGTGAGTTTTAATTAACTCACTTTCAATTTTTGAACGCCCCGAGTCATATAGGTAATAGTCGGTACTTTCCGGATCTTCGTGGAAGGAGACAAATAGGTCGAACGGTCCTTTTTTCAAGACTTGTAGATTCCATTGAACTTCAAGGTCATCAGAGTTTTCGTAGAAAATCCGATTGATGTCGGTACTGCGGTGATTGAATCTCGATTTGGCGGCTACAGCCGAGGGGGAGACTTGGGGAACAAAAATAAAGGCGGGCAAGCGGGATTCATAATTTTTTAGGCACTCGGTGACGATGTTGATGACTTCGTATTCGTCTCCATGGGTACCAGTGTGGATGAGGAGTTTTGGTTTTTGACCGGACTCAAAGAAATGAAAATCCGAGTTTTTTTGGAGTAAGTTTTTCCTCATTATGTTTTGTAGCTAGTTATTCTGTTTGGACCCTGTCTATTTCAGATTGTTACCAGGCTAGGGTTTGGGCTGAGCAGGTTGGTCTAGTACCTTCCGAGCCAATAACCAATTTTGTACTATTTAAACTTTACTAAAGATTTTGTCTCATCAAGATAAAGTAAAGGAAAATATTTCTTATATAATTCCGGAGTCGTTATAAAAATTGACTTATCAGAATCATAAATTATTTTTCCTTCAATACTTTTTGCTTCACCAAACCTTTTTCTATGGGGAGTTGAATGATCCAACATAATTTCTATTACCTTTCTGATTCGTGTATGTGGATAGTTATTCTTTTCTAAAAATCTTTCCGCAATTCTTGTGCTATTGTTTGGGTGATTGTAGTAATTATCTTCTGGGGTTTCTTCCGAATTGTAATCTATATCATGAAAGATTATCGCTAATTTTAATGATTCATAATCTACATCTTTGACAAGAGCTGCTATTTCCATTGCCTTCTTCATAACATTTTCTATATGTTGCCATCGATGGAACAGATCGTTCTTTTCATATTCATTTTTTGCAAATTTAGTAGCTTTATCAACTATATGCATATAAAACAATTTTTCTAGGCTGCCGGGCAGGGACTCGAACCCCAATACCATCCTTCAGAGGGATGTGTCCTACCATTAGACGACCCGGCAATAATTACTTCAGAGCAAGTGTATTTTACCATTTGCCATGAGGTAAGTGTCTAGTTACAATGGGAGTATGAGTACGTTTCTTCAGGTGATGCTGGCGTCTTTGATTGTCAGTGCCGGCGGGCTGATTGGGGTGGTTTCTTTGGTGGTGAATCAGCAAAAACTGAGAGGGTTTTTGATTTTACTCGTGGGGTTGGCCGCGGGAGCGCTCATGGGTGGGGCATTTTTACATTTATTACCAGAGGCGGTCGAGTTGCTTGAGCCGAAGACGGTATTTCTGGTTGTTTTGGTATCGTTTGTGGGATTTTTCTTGTTGGAGAAAGTGCTGCAGTGGCGACACTGTCATCACGGGGTGTGCGAGGTTCACTCCGACGTGGGGATACTTAATTTAATCGGTGATTCGATTCACAACTTTTTGGACGGTTTGATTTTAGCGGGAGCGTTTGCGGTGGACATTCGTTTAGGTTGGATTACTACATTGGCGGTGGCCTTACACGAAATTCCCCAGGAAATTGGTGATTTTGGGGTACTTTTATATGCGGGTTGGAGGAAGAGCGCGGCGATTATGGCTAACTTCGCGGTGGCGTTGACGGCGGTCTTGGGGGCAGTGATCGGTTATGTGTTTACGGCTGGGAGTGGGGCGGCAGCGTATCTTATGCCTATAGCTGCGGGAGGGTTTATTTATATTGCGGCGGCAGATTTATTACCGGAGATTCGGATGGAGAAGAGTCTTAAGAAATCGTTAAGTTCATTCGGTATATTCCTAGGAGGTCTGGTGCTCATGTATGTGTTTACGTTTTTAGAGTAAGAAAGTTATGGCTGGTATTGGGGGAATTGGAGAATACTACCTGGCGGTTCAAGCCTTAACGCCGGCAGAGAAGACGAGCGTTCCGGTAATGACAGAACCGGCAGTCAAAAGTTCCGGTTTGCCGTTTGGGATGTGGTCGCTGATTGTGTTTGTGACGGTATTGTTTTTAGGGATGGTGACACTAATGGCGACTAAGACGCGTAACTTAAAGCGACTGTTGATGGTATTGACCGCCGCTCTGATTACGGCGGTGGTGCCGTTGGGATTGGATTTGACCTTAAAGCCAACTTCGGTGACGATTAGGGCGGGAGCGGAGCTCGTACCTAAAAATCTGGTGGTAGATGAGGTAACCCAGACTGGTTTTACGGTTAGATGGGAGACGGGGGTACCGGTTATCGGTACGGTTAGATTAGGGACTGATGGCCAGACATTTCCGAGGACGCATGTTGAGGTAGGGGGAGCAAAAACAACTGTTCATAAGTTGACGCTAACTCAACTTCGGCCGGGTGAGACTTACTATTTTGAGGTTTTATCTCACACCACTTGGTACAACGATGGGGGGCAGCCGTTACGGGTGGAGACTTTGCCGTAGGGAAAATTTTAAATTTCCAACTATCAATTTTTAATTTATCAGTTAGTGAAGAGGTACTGAAATTGTGTCATTTTGAAAATTAACGTAAGATAGATTTATGTTGTTACAGGCAGTTACCGGTGTCGCAAACTACTATGTGACCATTTCCGAATTAACTCCTCTGTCAGATAA
>MHDE01000018.1:0-7665 GCA_001803465.1 Microgenomates group bacterium RIFCSPHIGHO2_01_FULL_45_11
AGCTATAATCACTTGTTCTTTCTGCCAGACATCTCTGGTTTTCTCAAACAGTCGCGGAAAAACCACCATTTCTAAGCTACCCGACTCATCCTCAATGGTCACAAAAGCCATCTCTCCATTGTTATTTTTAGTGTTAAATCGTTTAAGTCGATTAATCACTCCCCCTACTCTCACCTCTCTTGTCGAGGTCGTCGCTTCAATTACCTCATTAATCTTTTCTGGCACGATCCGATGCATCCTCGATAAAGCTTGAGCCATCGGATGTTCAGTCAAATACAACCCTAATAGCTCTTTTTCAGCAGCCAAAAGCTCACTTTGGGGTAACTCATCCATTTCCGGCAGAGGATCTTTCAAAGACAGCTCTTTGGCGGTCGGTTCAAATAGTCCGGCCTGGCCTGATTCAATTTCTCTGGCTGATAGTGCCGCCTGCTGTCTGATGGTATCCAGGGCCGCTAGTTGCGCCGACCGTTTCCCAAATTGATCCATCGCCCCCACCCTGATAAGACTTTCAATCACCTTCTTATTTGCCTTTCGGGTATCCACTCGGGAGCAAAAATCGGTCAGAGTTGTAAACAGCCCTCCCTTTTCTCTTGAACTAAGGATCGTCTCCACCGCCACCCCGCCGGCGTTTTTAACCGCCGACAGCCCAAACCGAATCGCTCCTTTATCTTGAGTTTTTAATGAACTCTCAATGGCAAAGCCCCAGTGCGACCGATTAATATCTGGCGGCAACAGTCGAATTCCCATTCTTCTACACTCCTCTACCGCTTGAGCTAACTTTTCCTCCCTGGTTACCGAGGCTGCTTGTGATTCAATAGTCAGAAACGCCGCCATATACTCTAAAGGGTAATTTACCTTCATATAGGCAGTCTGATAGGCAATCATGGCATAGCTGGCCGAATGAGCTTTGTTAAAACCATAGCCCACGAATTTTTCAATAAAACTCCAAATAGTTTCGGCAATTTTTTTGGTATAACCCTTCTTTTGCGCTCCGGCGATAAATTTTTTCTGTTCCTTAACCATCAGCGAGCGTTTCTTTTTTCCAATCGCCCGCCGTAAAAGATCAGCCTCTCCCAACGAATACCCTGCCATCAAGTTGGCAATTTGCAATACCTGTTCCTGATAGACAGGAATCCCATACGTTTCTTCCAGTATCGGCTTGAGGTCGGGGTGGGGATATTTCACCCTTTCCGGATTATGTTTTCCGTCTATGAAATCGGAAATTAGCTCCATCGGCCCGGGCCGAAACAACGCCACCATCGCGGTAATATCGGAAAACCGTTCCGGTTTAAGCGATTTGGCCACTCGCCTCATCCCGGCTGATTCAAGTTGAAACACTCCCGTCGTTTCCCCATTACTTAACATCGTAAACACTTTATCGTCGTCTAAAGGTATTGAAGACAAATCCACCTCTTTCCCTTGCTTCTCGGCTACCAGTTCCACGGCCCGCCCGAGAATAGACAAGTTTCTCAACCCCAGAAAATCGATCTTTAGTAGCCCGATTGCTTTCTCCGATATATTCAAATCCAAATCATACATGTCGTATTGAGTAATGATTTTCCCCGCCCGCGATTCCCTCTGGATCGGCGTATACCAAGTTAAAGGCTTATCGGCAATTACCACCCCGGCGGCGTGAGTTGAAGCATGCCTTGCCAACCCCTCAACTTTCTTGGCCAAATCAATCAGCTTCTTATATTTTGGATCTTTATAAAACTCTTGCAGTTCAAAGACGCCAGTCAAGGCTTCTTCTATGGAGTAACCCAAAGGAATCAGTTTGGCAATCTTATCTGGTTCAGAAAACGGCATCCCCAGCACTCTACCAATATCTCGCACACTGGCTCTGGCTTCCATAGTTCCAAAAGTGATAATTTGCGCCACGTGATCCTCACCGTACTTTTCCGCCACGTAACGAATTACTTCATCGCGCCTCTCATCGGCAATGTCGATGTCAATGTCCGGTGGCGATGGCCGTTCCGGGTTTAAAAACCGCTCAAACGGCAAATTGTGATCCAAAGGATTAATTGAGGTGATTCGCCTCACGTAAGACACCAACGAACCTGCCGCCGATCCCCTCCCCGGCCCCACCCGAATATTTTTTGACTTTGCCCAATTGACAAAATCTGCCACAATCAAAAAGTAAGTTGCAAAACCCTTATCGCAAATAACTTTAAGCTCATAGTCAAGCCTGTCTTTGATGTCCTTACCATAACTACCGAAACGCTCCCGCGCCCCCTCTATAGTCAACTTACGCAAATAACTTTCATTAGTTTCTCCCGCCGGCAACGGAAACTTCGGAAAAATCATTTTTCCAACCGGAATGTTCACTTCACATTCATCAGCAATCTTTACACTGTTTTCGATAGCATCCGGTAACTCTGCAAATAAACTGGCCATTTCCTGACTGGATTTAAGATAGAAGTCAGGGGAATCAAGCATCGACAACCGGTTTTTATCGGCTATGGTTTTCCGCATTTGTACCGCCAAGAGCGCATCCTGAGCTTCAGCATCATCGGCGTCTACATAATGAACGTCATTAGTAGCCACCAACGCTATCCCCGTTTCCCGAGCTAGCTTTATAAGTTGTTCTTGGAGTTTTTCTAAATCGGCAATTTTCGGATGGCGCTGAATCTCAATATAAAAATCCTTTCCGAACACTTCATGAAACTTTCTTACCCATTGCGAGGCTTTGTCAAATTCCCCCATTGCCAATTTTTTAGGAATCAATCCTTGAGGACAACCGCTGGTTACTACTAACCCCTCGGCAAATTTGGCCAATAAGTTAAAATCAATCCTCGGCTTGTAAGAAAATCCTTCCAAGTGAGCCAAAGACACCAACTGTAATAAATTCTGATATCCGGTTTGGTTTTTAGCCAAAACCGTCAGGTGATACTGATCTGCCCCCATCCGAATCTGTTTTTCTAGATGATCACCCTCACTCATGTAAGCTTCCACCCCGATTATCGGCTTAACTCCCATCTCTCTACATTCCAAGTAAAACTTCACCGCTCCGTACATGACCCCGTGGTCAGTAATGGCCACCGCCCGCTGTTTATGACTAAACACCCGTTCGATAAGTTTAGGAACAGTACTTAAACCGTCCAACAATGAATACTCAGTATGGACGTGTAAATGCACAAAATCACTCATACAATTAGATCTTAACGCAAAGAGTTACCAAGGATTAAAAATTGCTGCTTGGTATTTAGAATACCACGTTACCGTGAAAGTTTTTCTTCAAGAATTTTTTTCACGACGGAAGCGTCGGCTGAACCGTTAGATAACGCTGCTACTTTTCCGATTAAAACCCCAATCGCCGCTTTCTTTCCAGCTTTATAATCGGCCACCACCTTCGGCAAATCAGCCACCGCCTGTTTAACCCACTGCTCTAAAGTCGTATCATCGCTCACTTGAGCCGCTTTGGTTTTCATCATCTCTGTCACCAACTGCTCCGGCTTTACCTTATGCCAATCAATTTTTTGATTTATAATCAGCCCCACCAAGCTGTCAGTCTTCATCCTTGCCTTCTTCGCCTCGTCAATTACAGCCAAAACATAGTCAGTTAACTCTTTATCAGCCGCTACCAACCGCGCATAACTGGATCTAATCCCATACTTATTTTCCAGTTGTTTGGCAATGTCCTGGGGCAATTGGGGCAATTTAGCCCGGATATTATCTATAAACTCATTCGAGAACTCTAAAGGCGGAATGTCAGGTTCGGGAAAATACCTGTAATCCGCCGCAGTTTCTTTGTAGCGCTGGGTTCGGGTTGCGTTTAACTTCTCTACAAAACCCCTCGTTTCTTGCCGCGGCTTTCTACCCGCTTTGAGTAACGCCGTCTGCCTTTCGATTTCGTAATTAATCGCCCTCTCCAAAAATCTAAACGAATTCA
This sequence comes from Microgenomates group bacterium RIFCSPHIGHO2_01_FULL_45_11, assembly GCA_001803465.1. GTDB lineage: Bacteria > Patescibacteriota > Microgenomatia > UBA1400 > 2-01-FULL-45-11 > 2-01-FULL-45-11. Next base: position 3,890 of record MHDE01000018.1, read on the forward strand.
GGTTCTTTACCTCCACTTTATACGCTGGTAGCTCGCTTTCCTCTTTCCTTTTTCCGCTTTCCGCTATACTAATATTTGCCTCGAGCCTCATCGACCCCTTTTCCATATCGCAGTCGGAAATTCCCAAGTGGCGAATAATCCGCTGTAGCTCTTGAGCAAATTCTTTCGCTTCGGTGGCCGAGTGAATGTCTGGCTCGGTCACTATCTCCACCAACGCCACCCCACTTCTATTAAAATCAACCAAAGTTACTTTTTCGCCATTTACAGTATTATGAAGTAACTTACCCGTATCTTCTTCTAAATGAACCCTCTCAATTCCTATAGTCCGTTCTTCATCAATTTTTAACTTGAGCGAACCGCCGCTCGCGATCGGCTCGTCGTACTGGCTTATCTGATAGCCCTTGGGTAAGTCAGGATAAAAATAATGCTTTCTATCAAACTTAGATGAACGGTTAATCCGACAGTTAAGAGCCAGGCCGAGAAGAATCGTCCACTCAATCGCCTTTTTGTTGGGAACTGGCAACGCCCCAGGCAGTCCCAAACACACCGGGCAGGTTTGAATATTAGGTTCTTTGCCAAAGTGGTCAGCCGGACACCCGCAAAACATTTTTGATCGGGTAGCCAACTCGACATGGATTTCCAAACCAATCACCGGCGTATACATCTGATTCATAATAGCTAATACAAATACTAAATACTCGGTTTCCGCTTGTGCCAATCAGTCAGTTCCTGATAACGCTTCCCGACACTAAAAAGTACCGGCTCACTCCAGCGTGGTCCAACAAACTGCATCCCAATGGGAAGGTTTTTTTTCGTAAAACCGCAAGATAAAGCCAGCGACGGCAGACCAGCCAAACTGGTGTTAACAGTCAAAACATCTGATAAATACATTTTTAAAGGATCGTTAGCTTTCTCTCCCAGTTTAAAGGGTGGAGTTGGAGAAACTGGAGTTAGTAAAACATCAACTTTCTTAAACACCTGGTCAAAATCTTGAATGATAAGCGTTCTTACTTTGGCTGCTTTTTGGTAATACTTGGCCGAATATCCGGCAGACGAAGTAAATGTCCCCAAAATGATTCTCCTCTCCGCTTCCTCACCGAAAAAAGACCTTGCCTGTCCGTAACGAACACCATCATAACGCGCCAAATTACTGGCCACCTCAACAGGCATTATTAAATAATAAACCGCAATTCCGTACTTAGTATGAGGTAAAGATACGTTTTCAATTTTATAACCATCTTCCGTTAGAACTTGCCTAGCTTGCCTTACCGCCTCGGAAACTTCACGATCAAGTCCTTCAATGAAATACTCCTTGGGCAGACCGATTTTGAGAGAACCTGGTTTAAATTGTCCACCTCGCAAGCTGCGCTTTGAAGAAAAGGTATTTGCATCTTTCTTATCTTCTCTAGAAACGATCTTAAAAAGAACTTCTACATCTTTAACATTTTGGGCGATAAGAGACGGACAATCAGTACTGCTGGCCATAGCCACAATACCATAGCGACTAATTGCTCCGTAGGTCGGTTTAATCGCTGAAGAGTTGGTAAAAGCAGCTGGCAAACGGATGGAACCACCGGTATCGGTCCCGGTAGCATACTTAGTATAGTTGCTGGCAACCGCCGCACTGGAACCGCTCGAAGAGCCGCCAGGGGTATAAGCATTATTCCAAGGGTTCTTCACCGCTCCAAAGTCAGAATTTTCACCACTTGACCCGTGAGCCCAAGCATCGCAGTTAAACTTTGCTTTAGTCACAAAACCATTTTTCTCAAACAAATCGACAACAGTTGCCGAGTAGTGAGAAATATAACCTTTAAGGACATTAGAGCCCGCCGTAGTCTCATAGCCCCTAGTCAAAAAATTGTCTTTGTAGCCGATGTTTCCCTTAGGATTAATCTCCAAGAGAATAGCATTGAGCTTATCTTTCATTCAACACTCCTTCAACAAGGAAATAACCCTTATGTGTCCGCTTCGCTTGCGCTAAAGCCTCCTTCTGACTAAGACTAGACTCAATAACATCTTCTCTTAATACATTAGTTGTGTTATCAATCACCTGATATGTTGGGATAATATTTAAAGTATCAATCTTGTCAAGTTGCCTAAAATATTCAATAATCTCCTCAAGTTGAACGACGTATTTTTTTACTTCACCCTCATTAACTGTAATTTTTGCCAGCGAAGCAACGTGCTCAAGCAGTTTACTATCAATAACCAGTTTTTGGTTTCTTTTGTCTTTCATCAGTATCCACAAAAAAACTAGCCGGTGGCTAGTTGATATTATAACAAGATTTAAATAGTTTCTACCTTAGCGTTACATGCTTCGCTTCTACCCTATTAAACCCAACCTCTTTTAGGAGCTGGTTAATTGCGGTAGGAATCCTAAATTAACTATCTTCATCAAACTCTATCTACACTAACAGAGAATCCTCCTCTTTGTCAGAAATTACCCCATTAGCTTTTAAGCGTTTGAGAAGCCGCCTTTGGGCATCAGCAATTAAGTTTTTCTTAACCGGCCCCGAAACGTTTGCTTTAATAAGTTCCGCCAATTCGATAAAACTGGCATAGGGCTGTTTATTCATTATTTTCACTTCCTTTCTAAACATTTACAGTATAAAAGGTAGTCAGTGAAAAGGGCAATGCATATTGCCTGCACAATACACATTTGTGCTGTCAAAGAACCAAACTTATACCGAAATGGGATTTAATGTTTTAGGAAGAAATCACTTAAAAGTCAATGCCACCTTACCGTGAACGCCCATTTGCACTGTCACCGTTTTTGTTCCCAAATCCTTCTCCACCATCTTTAGAGCTAAAGGGTCTAAAATAGTCGTTTGAATCAACCGCTTAAGCGGTCTAGCTCCGTAAACGCTGTCGTAGCCTTCCTTAACCAGGTATTTTTTAACCTCTGGTTCAACTTTAAGTTTTAACTCTTGTCTAGATAACCTTTCCTCGACTTTCTTTAGTTGTAAATCAACAATCGCCAGCAAATCTTTTTCTGTTAAAGGCTGGAACAATATAATCTGATCCAACCGGTTGACAAATTCCGGCGGAAACGTCTTCTCCACTTCTGCCATCACCTGTTGAGAAACCATGTCTGTCAATTGCCCCTGACTGTCTCTAATCATTCTGGCCCCTAAATTACTGGTCAATATTAGAATCGTATTTTTAAAGTTAACCGTTTTGCCTTGTCCGTCAGTCAACCGACCCTCATCCAAAATCTGTAGCAATAGATTAAACACTTGAGAGTGTGCCTTTTCAATTTCGTCAAAAAGAACCACCGTGTACGACTTGCGCCTCACCGCTTCGGTCAACTGTCCTCCTTCTTCGTAACCGACGTAACCGGGTGGAGCGCCAATTAACCGGGCAATACTATGCCGCTCGCTAAACTCACTCATATCAATCCTCACCATCGCTTTCTCACTGCCAAATTGCTGTTCAGCCAAAGCTTTGGCCGTCTCGGTTTTACCTACGCCTGTTGGACCTAAGAAAAGAAACGCCGCTATTGGTCGATTTTCTTCCCCAATTCCCGCCCGAGACCTCCGAACAGCATTGGCAACAGCTGTCAACGCCTCATCTTGTCCTACCACTCGCTTTTTAAGTTCCGCTTCCAAATGCACTAGCTTCTCGGACTCCGCTGTCACTAGCTTGGCCACCGGCACCCCGCTCCATTTCGACACTACGGCAGCAATCTCCTCCGCCGTCACCTCTTCTTTTAGTAACCGTTCTTCCTCGGGTATTTTTTCCCACAGCTTCTCGGCTGCCAGCTTCTCTTTGCTGAT
>MHDE01000018.1:7688-13444 GCA_001803465.1 Microgenomates group bacterium RIFCSPHIGHO2_01_FULL_45_11
GGCTATTTTTTCCCTCTTTTCCCCAGCTTGCTTTGATTGATCTCTCTTAAGCGCCGCTAATTCAATCTCTGCCTGGGTAATTTTGCGCTTGAGCGAATCAACCACCGTCGGCTCCGCTTCTATTTCAATTTTTAAACCCGAGGCCGCCTCGTCCAAAGCATCAATGGCTTTATCTGGTAAATACCGATCGCTAATGTACCGGTCGGTCAATTCTGCTGCCGCTACCAACGCCTCATCCGTCAGCCTAATCCCGTGATGCAGTTCATATCGCTCTTTAAGACCCCGTAAAATCGAAATCGTATCCTCCACTGTAGGAGGATTAACTAATATGGGTTGGAAACGCCGCTCAAGCGCCGCGTCCTTTTCAATATATTTACGGTACTCTCCTACCGTCGTCGCCCCAATTAACCTTAGCGTTCCCCTGGCTAAACCGGGTTTGAGCATGTTGCCGGCATCCACCGCCCCCTCTGCTCCGCCCGCCCCCACCACCGTGTGCAGCTCGTCTACAAACAAAATATATTTAGCTGGTTCCTTCTGAATCGTGTCAATAATCGCTTTCAATCGTTCTTCAAACTCACCCCGAAATTTTGCCCCTGCCAAAACCGTCGCCATTTCCAGCACCAAAATTCGCTTGCCTTTAAGCGATTCGGGCACGTCGTTAGCCACTATTCGCTGGGCTAAACCCTCCACAATCGCCGTTTTACCTACCCCTGGATCACCAATTAGCACCGGGTTATTCTTAGTCCGCCTGGAAAGTACTTGCATCACCCGCCGGATTTCATCATCTCTGCCAATCACCGGGTCAAGCTTATGCTCCAAAGCCAATTTCGTTAGATCTATAGTAAACTTATCCAAAACTTTGCTGGAAGAATCAGAAGGCATTTGTTCCTTACCGGTTTCCCTGGCTAATAGTTTAATTTTATCTTTAACCTTGGCAGCCGTTACTCCTTGATCCATCAGCAACTTAGCAACTGGAGTATCGGTCATTAATAAGCCTAATAGTAGATATTCTTGGGAAACATAGTCCTTACCAGCCTCTTTAGCTTCCGCCTCGGCCTTTGTTAAAATAACTTCCACTGTCCTAGCCACGGTCGGTCGACCCTTATCAGTCACCGCCGCCATTGCCTCAAGTTCTTCTTCAACTTTCGACAAAAGACTATCCACGTCTTTAGTCAACTCCGCAATTATTTCTTGAGCACTCCCTTCCACTTTCAATAGTGCCCAAAGAAGATGCCAGTCAGTCAAAGCCGGCTGCTGCCGTCTATTCGCTTCTTCTGCAGCTGTGGCCAGTGTTTCCTGACTTTTACCGGTAAGTCTCTGAAGATCAATCATACCTTCCCCTTTAATCACCAATGAGCGGTAGCAGATTTGTGGAGATCATATTGGCCAGACTATTAGTCTGGCAAGCCGCTCAAACCTTGACTATCGTTCAAACCACGCCATTTATGATCGAACAAATTTCGCTATCGCGAATCATTGCATCGACCTTAAAGCTTTTATCCTCTCCTCAATCGGCGGGTGAGTGGAAAAAAGGCCACCAAACCAACCAATAGCATCATGATGATTTTTTAAAGGATTGGCGATGTATAAATGAGCAGTGGCTTTATTGGCTGCTTCCAATGGTTCCTTATCGTGAGCAATTTTTTCCAACGCCCGGGCTAACCCATCTGGAAATCTGGTGATTTGCACTCCCGAAGCATCTGCCAAAAACTCTCTGCGCCGCGATATGGCTAGCTTTATCAGGCTAGCAATTAAAGGCGACAGTAAAGCCAGTACTACTCCGACCACAAACACTATCGCCGTTATTTGATTACCTTCCCGTCGCTCATCCCGACTAGAAAATCTCCCCCATCTCAAGAACATATCAGCCAAAAGCGTGATAAGCCCTACTAAAATAGTCACAATGGACATTAAGAGCATGTCATAATTTCTGATATGGGATAACTCGTGGGCAATCACTCCTTCTAATTCGCTCCTATCCAATCGTTCTAATAGTCCTCTGGTAGCCACTACTACCGCGTGTTTCGGATCTCTACCCGTAGCAAAGGCATTCATGGCCGTATCGTCAATGACATAAAGTTTGGGCAGCGGTAATTGAGCTGCCATAGCCAAATTTTCCGCCACCGTGTAGAAATTAAAATCCCGTTTTCGGTCTGCCGGCCTTGCCCCGGAAAGGGTGAGAATTATCTTATCGGAGTAGTAATAACTAAAAAAACTCATTAAACCAGAAATTACCAACGCCCACCCTACTACCGACAAACCGTAGCCAAAATTATAGGCAAAGACATAACTAACCAGGGTAATAAATAACATGAAACCAATCACCACCCCGGCGCTTTTTTTCTTATTCCGATCAACCATCTCGTAAACGTTAAGCATAAGCAAGAATCACGAATCACGAAGCATGAATTAAGAATAAATTAAAAAAAATCTATTTAAAAGAGGATAACATGAAGAATAGCACTCTGTCAACAAGACTGCTAAAGTTGTTCAAGGAGGTTAAGCGGCCTTTCATTCAGACTAGATACCAGATCTTGCTCAAAATCTGGCCCCCACTGATTCTCACCGTAACCAATAAACAGATCAATCTCCTGTTCGAGGGTTGGATGTGGAAGTCTCGGTAACTCATCCGGATCACTAACAAGAAATCCGACTCGAACCAACAAGCTATCAACATACTGATAAAATCGTTCATCTGTCTTTAATCCAGCATGCGTAGCGAGAACCTCACGAAGCGTACGTTTATAATCAACACTAGCCCACCAATGTGCCGCTTCACGGTTAAACCCTTCCTGTTGGTAAGTTTCTTCCCTTTTATAAATCGCTTCTAAAAAAGTTCCCATAAATCCAACGTCTTCAACAAGACTGCTAAGTTGGAAAACCTATCCTTTGTCGGAAATAGTCTCAAGAACTGACTCTACTCTTCCAGTAAATCCAGGCACCAATCCTTCCCCGTCACTAAGAGTTGCTTCAACTGCCATAGGAAAGGTTCGCTCCCAACCTTGACACAAAAGAACAAAACCATGCCTATAATCTAACCAAGGAAATTGCTTTTGTAATACAGCCACTCCGGCATCTATTATCTGATTAAAAAAATGCTCCTGAGGAGAAATTCCCCCTATTGAATCTGAAGATAATGAACTTAACTCTTCAATTAAATGACTACTCATAGGTCTACCTTCGGTTCTTTCATTTCCTCGGCAGAAACCGCTAGGTGCTCACCGCTAGTTGGCGTCTCCAAACCCTTCTCTTGTTGAAAGCTAAACAGCTTCGCCACCATGCTTGAAGGGAAAGTAACCAGTTTGACGTTAAAGTCTGCTGCCAAATCGATGAGGGTCCGCCGGGCATACATCAGTTTATCCGCCGTATCTCTTAGCTCATCCATGAGCTTAGTGATCACTTCATTGGCTTTAAGTTGGGGATTGGATTCGACGAGAACGGTAAGCTTAGGCAGTAGCGTCTCCAAACTTTCTACCGCCTTGTTGACCGTACTGGCTGTGGCTGACTTAGCCGCCGCCTGGACCGCCTTACGAGCATCGGTCAAACTCTTATAAATCTCCTTTTCGTGCTTAAGATAGCCCTTGGCTGACTCTTCAAGATTTGGAATCAGGCTTGCCTGTCGTTTGAGTTGATTCCCAATTTCCTGAATCGAAGCCTTAATCCGGGTCTTAATCGTCTGCAGACTGTTATAGATGCCTAAAACATAAACCAGCACCAAAGCAATTAACCCAATCACTAACCAACTGATGGCCATAACTTCCTCCTTATTACATCAATTAACCTTTTCATTCTACCACATAATCCTCGATCGGTTTAACTAGTCCAAGTACAACCAATTTTTCGCCGGCAACTCTTGCTCAAGCGAGGCTGACAAATTTGTGCAGTTCGCTTGGCCAGACGTGCCCCGAGCTCTTTGAGTCTGAGACGCTCAGAGCCGAAGACTTGTCTAGAGGCTAACAGTCTGACAAGCATTTCGGTTACATTCAATCTGGCACGAAAATCACCATTGCGAACCAACAAATTTAGTTAGCCAAGCTAAAAACTTAGAACAGTGTCTTCCTGAAAGGTAACAAATTCAACCAGTCAGCCAGTGCTGAAACTCTTCCCACGGCCAGGCATTAACAATATCCTGCTTCTTTGCCCACCCCCGCCGCGCCACATCTACTCCGTAACGCATTTGTTCTAATTGATCGGCACTATGCGCATCGGTATTAATGGCTAACTTGACCCCAAGCTTAACCGCTTGCCGCACCAATGTCTCCGGTAAATCCAAGCGCTGGGGAATAGCGTTAATTTCCAAAGCAATGTTTCTTTTAAGACATTCTGCCATCACCGCGTTAAAATCAATATCCAGTTCCTCCCGCTGGTTAATTAATCGTCCGGTCGGATGACCGAGAATCTTAACCTTGGCGTAAAATAAACTCTTAAGAACTCTTTTAGTCTGCTCCTCTTTCTTCATCGCAAAACTAGAGTGGATAGACACGACAGCAAAGTCCAAATATTTCAAGGCCTCTTCTGGAATTGCCAAAGTTCCATCAGGCCTTATATCCACTTCCAAACTATTGAGTACTTTAATTGAACTATATTTCACTTTGTTTTCACGAGTAGAAATTATTTTATCAATATATTCTTTTCTTTCCTTTATCAAAGATATAATTTTATTTTCATTATACGAACTAATACTGGGGTTATGATCACCTAAAGCCAGGTAGTCGTACCCTAATTTTTTTGCCGTCTCCAAAAGCGTTGATATATCATCTGTTCCCGCATCGTGACTGGAAATCCAATAATAATCAGTATGGGTATGCAAATCTCCTTTAATGTCTTTTAGTTCGACTAATTGAGGCAACTTCCTCTGTTCACTTACTTCAATTTCCCCAGCGTTCTCTCTCATTTCCGGCGGAATCCACGTTAACCCCAACGCTTTATAAAAATCCTCCTCGTTGTCATATTTTCGTACTTCTTGCTTCGTACTTCTTGCTTCGTGCTTTATTCCGTGCTCCGACAGTGACTTCCCTTGCTTCAAAGCCAATTCTCTCAAAACAATGTTATGATTTTTGGAACCGGTAAAATGCTGTAAGAGTGATCCCCACTCGGTTGGATTGACCAGTTTAACGTCTACCGTCAACTTGTTAGTCAACTCCAACCGCACTAGTCCTTCCCCGGCCGCCACCAGTCGATTGGCTGCCGGATATTGTTTCATGAAATCTACAACCGCTCCAGCTTGGTTCGTGGCCACCCCAATATCGACATCTCCTACAGTTGGCACTCTCCGCCGTAAACTCCCCAAGGCACTCGCCTTAATTACCTCTGGACAACTAGAAAGATAACTTAAAATTCCCTCTGCCACCTTTTCCGCCACCGGTAATAGCAATCGTTCCGGCCCCTTCTTTTTCAAAAACCCCGTTACAGCCGTTAACAACCGCTCTTGAGATTGCTCCCCAAAACCCTCCAAATCCGCCACTTTCCCAGACTCTAACGCTTTTTTAAGCTTGACCGCTGCCGTTTCCGACTTAGTCAAACCAAACTGCTTACTTAAAGTATAAGCAATTTTTGGCCCCACTCCCGAGATGTCCAAAAGCGCAAACATCCCGGCCGGCAACGGCTTCTTTACTTTAGTAAAGTGCTTTACCGATCCGGTTCGGAATAAATCATCCAGATGTTGAGCTAAATTTGCTCCCACTCCCGGTATTTCATCCAGCTTTTTCGCTTCCCACAGGTCGAATGCCTCGGATGAAAGATTATCAACCGCCACC
>MHDE01000018.1:13526-17888 GCA_001803465.1 Microgenomates group bacterium RIFCSPHIGHO2_01_FULL_45_11
CCACTTCTTGATTGGAAAAATGATGGGCCATAACCCCATCTTAACACACAAACTTATCCACATCTGGCTGAAAACTCTGCCCTTTAACCGGTCAGTTTATTTTCCTTGAAGAATGAAGAATAAAGAACTTGAAAATTTACCCTGAGCGAAGTCGAAGGGAGCACAGCGAAGGGCGGAGCACCTAGGTCTGGAACCCAACTGTCCTTATAACACTGTCTCATCCCAGAAGGCAACTCCAGGCCAATTGTATCAAAAATGTAACGATACGACTAAATAAAAAAATGCTAAAATGGAAAATAGATAAAACGTATGCTCGAACTATCATCTAATACAATAAAAGCATTGGGAATATTTGGCCGACTCTCCAAAGAGCAGGAAGAATTCTTTGATACTCTGGAAACTAAATACAGCAATAAACCAGATGCCAGTAAAGGGTATGATGTTTTTAGACACTTAACCCTCACGTTTATACACGATGCTTCAATCCCTGATGTACAAGATGAACTTGACCTTTTATACGATTTAAAACGATTTCTTCCTGTCAAGTTACGTGCTAAAAGAGCTTTTGTGAAAGATGAGGTAACAATGCCTGGAGCTGAGCACATCGCGATTGAGTTTGGATTGGAACAAACAAAAGAGCTCGTAGCATTTGTCAGTAACAGAGTCGGAGATAATGCCGTGGCAACACCGTACACAAAAGTTGTTTGGTTTGTACCAAAAGATCACCAACAAGCAGTTATCGATCAACTTTCTAATGTCAAAGAGTTAGTCTTTACTGACTTTTACTTGGTCAGCAATAAACAAGACGAAGCAAATACGATCTATACCACTAATCGTTTCTCTTCACGGGAGAAATAGACCCTACGCAAAAAGCTTAGAACCGAGCGCAAATACCTTGAGGGTCATTTAGGCGATTTTCTACATTACAGGCTATGTTTGGGATACTTGCGATTCTTAGCTCTTTTTTAGCAAGCCGCATAGGGCTAATCGAGCATAGTAGGTGGGTCTTGGAGCAACCGAAGACCTTCTGCGGACTCGACCGGATTCGAACCGGCGATCTCCTCCTTGACAGGGAGGCGTGTTAAACCGGGCTACACCACGAGTCCAAAACTGACCCATGATACCAGAAGCAGTCGGCATAATCAATTTACTTCTTGACTTTTAGTTGGTAAGCCGGTATAAAAAAATTAATCAAATCACCTGCCCGGATGAAAGGCAGGTTTTTTATGGATAAAGCATTAAAAAATCTTTTAAAATCTTTAAAACTCAACGAATCCACCATCAGCACAGTGCTGGGCGGCTTAGTGGTTGTCGTCATCGGCGTTTTACTCTTTAACTACTTTAAATCATCTTCGACCAAAACTGTCGCACCCGAGGAAACTCCGGCTATCACTGAACCAGGAGAAGTCGAATTAATTACTGATGAAGAAGGCAAAATGACTCCCAAAAACCTACCCACCACTCACACCGTCCTCAAAGGCGAAAACTTATGGACTATTTCCGAAAAATATTTCGGCAACGGCTACAACTGGCCCGATATTGCTAAAGCCAATAACCTTAAAAATGCCAACGTTGTCTGGGAAGGCGCCGAACTGACCATCCCCCAAGTCCCCTTACGCTTTGTCGAAAAGACAGGCCAAGTGTCTAGTATTGCCACCGACCTCTCAACTGCCACCACTTATACCGTCGGCAAAGGCGACCATCTCTGGTCCATCGCTGTCCGCGCCTACGGCGACGGCTACAAGTGGGTAGATATTTTTAATGCCAACAAGGACCAAATCGTTAACCCCGGCCTCATCGAAATCGGCCAAAAATTGATTCTTCCCCGATAGGAAGATTAAACTTTCGGATTTGGAACGTTTGACGTTTACTGGAACGATTGACATTCCAAAAACTCCTCCTCCCCGCTAAAACGCAACTCTTATCATCACCATAACTCTCCTACTGATATAATCAGCGTAGGCGACGCGTCAAACGCGTCAGCAACGTTAGACGTTGCGAGATTAGTTGAGCGGCTCAATGCTACCTTCCCAAGGTAGAGAGACGGGTTCGACTCCCGTATCTCGCTCCAGATGAAAATGGTTTTGCCGCGGTCAAAAATTTCTCCTTAAAATCAAGTTTTCCCAGAGTTCGAACCCAAAATTTTAGTGATTTGTGTTTAGCCTGGGAAAATTTTGACCGGTAACCGGAGTCGGACCTAACACTTGTTGTTATTTCTTGATAATCAGCTAATATTTAGTTATGGAAAACCAACCAGTTACCAATACACCTAATGTTTCATCAGCTACTCCCTTACCTAACCAAGTTTCCGTATCCTCACCTGTAAAAGTAAATCTATTATTGCCTATATTATTCAGCACTTTGGTAAGTGCAATTATTTTTGGGGCTGGTGGATATTACCTGGGAAAACAATCCACAAGCAGTTCCCAACCAGCGATAAATACGCAAGTTGAAGCAACTCCAATTTCTTCAATTACTACCCCAACAACCCCTCCTGCAGGAGTAAAAATTTCAGGATGGAAAAATTATTCTGTATCTTCTCTAAATTTGACATTTCAGTACCCCCCAAATTTGGTGGTAGTTACCGACATAAACAATTCAACCGTCTTAGCAGCTGACAAAGAATATTGGGTCGCTATTGACGGTACTGATGTCATGTATTTAGATATGTTTTTGTATTCTTCAACTAAAGATCCATCTGATTGGTGGGATACTGAAGGAAAGGATAAATTTCAAAAGCTGGCAGATGAGATAGGAAATGTAATGTCACCCAAAGCAATTGTGAATTTAACATACAATGTTCAGCCAACAACGTTTGTAGGTAACCAAGCATTAAATGTCACTGTTTCATCAAACTACGAGTCACCACACACGCCAAAACAAAGATATTTAACGATACTGCAACAAAATGGATATATAGTAATGCTCTCATATAATGACCAGGGGACGACTGAACCTTCCATAGATATAAGTAAACAAATCCTTTCAACGTTTCAATTTGCAAACGAAGAAAACTTTTGATTCCTAAGCATTCTTTAAGAAGGCTTAGCTGTAGGACTAAATCTGGCGTGATATATTTTGATAGGTTCGAGCTAAGTACCATCTTTCGCTAAAGCCACAAAGGGCAGAGCGCCTTCCAATTCCCACCTCTCAACTACAAACTACCACTATCAGCTATAATCTATCTATGCCGATGTAGCTCAATGGCAGAGCAGTCCCTTCGTAAGGGAAAGGTTGGGGGTTCGACTCCTCTCATCGGCTCAAGTTCGGCGGGCAGGTAAAGCCAAAATCGGGGGTTTACACTGAAAATTTCAATGAAATTTTCAAGTGTTCGAATCCCACTCCTGGCTCATAACTTGACCGGACCTCAAGAATGTTCTAGTGTCTAACTAACATGACCAACTCCTCCCGCTCCCGTTTAGCCCGCAAAGAAAGCAGCCGCTTAATGCGCCAGACCGTCCTTTTTGTCGTTCTCACCCTGGCCATCCTCTTCGGCCTGATTTATTGGGGTATCCCGAGCCTCATTAAACTAGCCGTTTTTTTAGGTGAGCTAAAAAATACTTCCCAACCGGTTGAAAGCCAGGACACCATCGCTCCCTCTCCTCCTCAACTGGAACCGCTTCCCCAAGCCACCACTAGTGCCAAGTTAACTATTCGCGGCTTTGCTGAAGCAAACATCCAAATCAACCTCTTTAACGCCGGCGAACCGGTTAAGGATACTCTGACCGACTCTAGCGGCAGCTTTGTTCTCCTCGATGTAGAACTCAAAGACGGCGAAAACACCTTTTACGCTACCGCTAAAGATGAAGCCGACAACGAAAGTGGCCAATCCAGCCGCTTTACTGTCATTAAAGACTCCACTCCCCCAACCTTAACGGTCAACTCACCCAAAGACGGTAACACTATTTATGGAGCTACCAAGAAAATTCTGACAGTCACCGGCACCACTGATCCCAATAATCGAGTTGTCATCAATGGCCGCTTTGCCCTCGTTGATAACCAAGGCAATTTCACTCTCTCTCTTTCCTTAAACGACGGCGATAATCCCCTTGAAGTCGTCGCTACCGACACTGCCGGAAACCTTACCACCCAAAAGCTTACCGTCCGTTACCTCCCTTAAGTTTCACGAATTTTCTTTCCCTAGTTACCAACCCTTCAGCCGTTATCGCCACCATCCATAGCATTATAAAATTGTAAAACCAGCTGTTATTAAACAGAGCATGCATCGCTACCGCCCCTACACTCGCTAAAAACCAGCTGTCACGCCTTAAGACTCTGACCAATCGATAGCCAAACCACCCAAAAGCCGCCGCTCCCAAAATTCCCGTTGTCGCCAGAATAAATAGATAACTATTATCCGGT